>JAZRBK010000407.1:0-2318 GCA_045635025.1 Candidatus Scatosoma sp. | reverse complement strand
TACTATCCGACTATATGCTCCATTATAACACGGCAACGATACCGTGTCTTGTCATTTTTAGTTTATTTTTTGTGTTTTTTAGTCAAAGGATTTATCAATTTTTCCATTTATCCCTTTTATTTCCAAGCATTTCATAATTTTTCAATATTCTTTTACTCTTTTGTTTTTTTGATATATTTTTTATGATAGATATTGACATTTTCGTTTTATTGGGGTATAATCGAATGCGAAAGGGGGTCACCTATGAACGAATGTATGAAAGACTCAGCCGAAATACGGCCGAAAAATATATTTGTCGCAACAAAAAAATTGAGCAACTCTGCGGTTTTACAATCCCCTGGGGATTATACCTTTCACCTTTGGATGAGCCCTACCTCTTGCTATCATTCGCACGATGACTATATTGAAATTTTCATCGTCACAAAGGGAAAGCTTGCCCATCGGTTTGGGAAAAGCCTCACCACCTTAAAGGCAGGCGACGCTTTTATCGTGCTTCCTGGGCAATATCACAAGCATAGTCAATATAAAAATTATTCGTCACAGCATATCAATCTTACTTGTCGGATTCCTTTTGCAAAAGAGATTTTTAAGATGTATTTTCAATCGGAAATGCCCGACATTCCAAACCAACTCATTCACATGAATGCCAAGATCTTTGAAATGGCACTTACCTTCCAACAGCTTATCTTGGAATCCAAAACGGAAGAGGCGAAAAATATCTTGGTGAAATCCTTTATTTCGTTTGCGTTCAGCCTGTTCCACTCTACAGAAACCGCCGAGGAAGAAAAACATATTCCCGAATGGTTGCAGGATTTTATACAAAAGCTGAATAATTTCGATTTTACAACCGAATTTAATTTGTCCGACATCTATGCTTTGTCCAACTACTCACAAACAACGCTGAGCCGTGAATTCAAAAAACACATCGGAAAAACCTTAATTGCTTATATCAACGATTTGAAATTGAATTACGCCTGCAACCAACTAAAACACACCGACCTTTCTATTTTGTCGATTGCCAGCTCGTTGGGCTTTGATTCCCTTTCCCACTTTTCCCATCTGTTCAAGAAAAAGTACGGAATAACCCCTTTACAATACCGCAAAAATTAAACCTACAAATAGAAAAAGCTCTCCGTCGAGATTTCTCAACGGAGAGCTTTTATTGTTTAACCTAACTTGCTTTCAACCGTTACGTTTTCGCCAACGTACTTGACGCCTGCCGCAAGCATATCTGCTTTCAGCTGTGCTTTCGTACCCACAACGCCGCTTGCATCATCGCCGTAAGTATCTAAGTACATATATCTCGGCGTGAATTTCAAAAGGTTGATATGCGCCGCGTAAACGCTGTCTTCACCGACTGCCACAATCGCACTGTTCAAATATCCAATCAAGGTCTTTAAGGTATCTGCGGAAACCATCGGCCAATCACCCGTATATCCGAGCGACCAATCGTTGGTTTTATAGCCTTCCGTAAAGGTAGACGCATACGCCGCGTTCAATTCGGTGTAATATTGCACCACATAGCTGTATGCCGCTTCACCATAGTAATACTTGATAAATTCGTTGCGCCATTCTTCCACCAACGCATCCGTTACCGTACCGTCATACCAAACCGCTTTCGAGAAGACGTACGATTTCATCGACATTTCAGGAAGCAAAGCTTCGCTGTTGCTTGCCTGCACCATATAGCTTGTGAAGCCGTACTGCTTTGCATATTCGATATTTTCCGCTAAAACGGAAAGTGTATTGCTGTAAATGAAGTAATAGTTGTCATAGCCCCAAAGCATGAACTGATTATTTTGCACATATCCGCTCCACTGAGCAAGCTGTGCCGCAACTTCCGTTCTCGCCCCTGCACTCGTCGTATCGTTCAACGCATACGCTTCGTCCAACCAAATGGGTGCCCACTGCACGTATACGTTCGCAGGCAACTGCCCGATGGTTGCTACGCTAATAGGTTCAATATACGGATCATAACCCGTAAGCCAATTGCCGTCCAACGAACCCGTCGAAGGCACGTCACCCGAAGAGCTGGAATATGCAAACATAACAATCTTCTTATCCGCGTGCTTGGTCAGCATTTCGTTTGCAACCGCTTGCACGAACTTGTAATAGTAATACGTCTTATTGTATTCGTAAACGGTAACCTTGCCGCCGATTGTCGATTTGGAAGTTTCCTTACCGCAAACCGAACAGCTGCAACGTGTTTCTTGGTCTGTATAACCAAGCATGAAGTACGTATCGTCCGTACCCAAATACGTCATTGCATAATCCATACCTGCCTTCACAAGCGACAATGCCGTAACCGTATTCCCCGT
>JAZRBK010000406.1:0-2427 GCA_045635025.1 Candidatus Scatosoma sp. | reverse complement strand
GAAGTGGAAGAAGGTTCGATATCTTGCACGGCTTTGCAATTGTTGTATTATGCAAAGAACGCTACCTATAAACAAGAATACGTTGATTTTGCGCGGCAGGTTTTGGATATGCACGACGCATATATTATCAAAACGCCGCTGTCGGCTGTTTTCTCGTCAACGCTGCGTTGGTGGGAAACGTGTTGGGAAGGGGACGAAGACGGCCCTGCCATTTGCAATGGACACGCTTGGACAATCTGGCGTGCGGAAGCGGATTATTTGTATTACGCTTTGACTGGAGATAGAAAGTATAAGCTCAAGGCGTTTAACGGATTTTTAAGTAATTTGGCAAAGATTAAAGCTGACGGAACAAGTTATTCCATTCGACAAACGGATATGATACCTGGCGGTGGATTGTGCGAAAACGGGAAAGGGGTTCAGTATAGAATTGCGCCCGAATGGTCGGATCGAAAAGACAGTAGCTTATCGCGGTACGTATTCGTGCGGCTTTGCGAAACATTTTTAAGTGAATAAACAAGGGATTTGGTATGATGAACGAAATTCAAAATATCGTCAACAAAGTACATACTTTATTGAATAATAAAGCATTGCAAGAAAAAGGAAAATTGCCATCAAACGCCTATTTTTTGAATGCGGACGAAGTGGTTTGTTTTCCCCGTGAATTCGGGGACAGCCGTTATCCTTACGCTTATGACGGATTAACCCTTTGGGCGTATGCGTCGGGGAACGTAAAAATCGAAGAATCGGCGTTTAACGTGTTGCTTGATTTCGATAACGGTCAAGAGCCGACGTTGGCATTCTTTTACGGCATCAAAACGGAAGATGGTTTCTATCCCGTATCCATTACGGGCGCGGCGAAACAACCGATGGAAAAGAATATTTCCCGTTATACCGTTTACACGCCCGAATGCGCTTACTATATCACCGAAAGCAAAAATCTTTTGGGCGCAGTAAGAATGACGGTGGACGGCAATAAAGTTGTTCGTATGGACGTTTATATGGAAAATACTTCGAGAGAAGAACAAAAAACGTATGTTTCCGCCTATATGAACTGTATTTTGTCCAACGCAGGTTTTGCGGATTTTTATAGCAAATGCTATCGTTCTTGTGAAAAACTTGATGACGGTTTTATGGTAAAAGTAACCGACTACTGGGCAAACGCGGAACATTACGCGAAGATAAAGAGAACGTATAATGGCGAAGTTTATACAACGACGTCTATGAGCGATTATAAGGGCGGAAGCTCCAATCAGTTGATTTCGGCAATCCCTTTATTCACGGGCGAATTCAAGCATAATAAGCCTTATACGATTTTTGTGGAACAAGCGGTTGCTGGGGATATGATTCCTCTTGCTTTGAAGGCAGGGGAAAGCGTAACCGTTTCGTATGCGCTTGCTTCGGCAGACAGCGAAAGCGAAGTAATTGCCATCGCGGAAAAACCGTTTAAGGTATATGGCGGAGGGAATATCTATGCAGATATCCCCAAGGTAGAACTGGACGGCGATTTGAGCGTGAAAAATGAAACGCTTGCCTATTTTATCAAAAACGCATTACGGCAAACGGAATTTTGTTCGCGTTCCAAAAATTACGCAGGCGCGTTTATCGGGATAAGAGATATCTTCCAACAGTTGGAATGCGGGCTTGTGTGGATGCCCGAATATTGTAAAAAGAAGATGGTGGAAGCGCTTGGCTATATCGGCGAAGACGGCCGTCCGCCTCGTCAATATTCCTATTCGCGTTCGGCAAACGTTCCGCCTGCGATGGATTTGAGAAAGTATATCGACCAAGGCGTATGGGTTATTTCTACGTTCTATCGTTATATTACGGTAACGGGCGATTTCTCCGTTTTGGGTGAAGAATGCGGATATTATAAGCTTGGGGATGGGACGGTAGAATTTAGCACGGAAAGAGATAGCGTGCTTTGCCACCTTATCCGTATTGCGGAATATTTGATTTCTAACTTGGATGAGCAAACGGGTTGCTTGCATATTCTTTACGGCGATTGGAACGACGCGGTAGACGGACTTGGCAGAACAACGGACAAAGACAAGCAGTTCGGTACGGGCGTGTCTGTAATGGCGACCTTGCAACTGTATAAGAACTTAAACGAGCTTTGTGAAATTTTGCGTTATACAGGAAAGGACGGCGAGAGAATAGAACGCTATGAAAGTATCGCAAACAATATTTTGGCAGGGCTTAAAAAGTATGCGATTGCTGAAAATGGCAAGGGTGAAAAGAAAGTCGTTCACGGTTGGGGGGATAAACTCTCTTTTAAAATCGGTAGCTTTTGCGACAATGACGGCGTTTCGCGTGACAGTGCAACGGCAAACGCATTTTGGGTATTGTCGGGCGTAAACGATTCGATTGATATGAAAGAGCATATCGTTAAAGCCTACGAGCGAATGGATAGCAAATACGGTATTAAGA
>JAZRBK010000405.1:0-3486 GCA_045635025.1 Candidatus Scatosoma sp. | reverse complement strand
CCTCCGACTTACACGTACTTTCATAATAACCTCTTAACCAAAAATCGTCTTTACAATCGTTTGCGCATACAAACGCACAAGAAAATCGTTGGGGTGGTTGACGTTATTACCCGTCATATCGCGATAATTTTTCACCGTCAGATATTCTTTATGCAAAGTGGTAATATCCGCAAGCGCAACCCCTGCCTCTTCTTGTGCAAGCGTTTGTAACTTGAGCAAATACTTTTCTTGATTTCCTAAAATAGATTTTCCGCCTTCACTCCAACAAATATTTTCATTAGGGAGCATCGTACCGAGCACAACAAATTCACACGCAGGATTCACGGCGCGAATTTCCTCGATAATCTTCATCATATTGTTGTAGTACGCTTTTTCGCCCGTATACGCAGAACCGTCGTTCATACCAAAGCCCAAAATCACCAAATCAGGTTTAACCGCCGCAACGGCTTGCGTCTGCGTTACACCCCAATAAGTGTCTTTTCCGCCTACGGAGAAATTCGTCATTTTAATACGCGTTTCTTCGTTTTCCTTATCCGCCACGTAAGCTTCTCCGCTTTCGTATAAATAAACATTTTTATAATGATATTTCGCTTTGATATAATCGCCTACCAAACCAAAATAACTAGGCATACAAGGATTTAACTTCGTCGAGAAGAAGCCCGATGCATTAGAACCATTGGATATGCTATCGCCAAGGCACGCAATATTCACACTTTCTCCGCGTTCTAATTTGCCGATTACGCCGTCAAATTCTTTCGATTGCGTTGCAGGTACGGTATAATTCCCCTTATCTTTATGATAATAGGTTACAGCAATTTGATAATCGTATAAAATACCTGCTTCCACGTATTTTTCATACTTGCCGTCCACGGTCGGGAAATAACCATTTCCATCCGTTCCGCCAATTGCGCCTACTTGGGGTTTCGTATCAAAATAGATTTTATCATGTTCCAAAATAGGAATATTTCCATCTTCCAAGATAATCAGTTTACCGTTTTCGATTTTATAGTCAATGTCTTTTTCATATTTCGTTTGCAAATCTGCACTGCGCACGGAAATAATTTCATCCACATTGAACAATAACTTCACTGCGTCCAACGTACCGTCAGCGTTACGAATAATCATTGCCGATTCGTTATACGTGATATTGCTATCCCAATAATATTGCATATACTTTCCATTATCGTAACGAGCCGTGTCAAAAATCGATAAATCTAAATCATCGTAAATCGTTTTTTCTTCGCTGTTCACCGCTTTATCTCCTATTTGCATAGAGTTATTCGTCTGCGTTGTGGATACAGGCGAAGCGAGAGTACCGTTGTTTTCTTCCGCGTGAACACTCGTTGTAGCGCACGCACCAAGCAAAAGCGTCAAGCTACACATAGCAAGCGCAAATCCTCTCTTCACACATTTCATTGATTATCACCCCCAAAAGGTTTTAATATCATTATCGTATGCGGCAAAACATCCGTTCTACCTTCATATACTTTTTCGGTTAATACGTCTATATATTTACCGTTCAACTCAACCATGCCTTGTTCATTTTGCAATTCCAACGCTAAAATCAAATTACCTCGAGAAGTTAATTCCACATTATCACTCGCATTTGCAATCGGTGCAAAGCCACATTCCTTTTGCACCAAACGAAGCATATCTTCACCAGATATCATTGTACCAAGTAAAATCACTTTACCCTTGCCTATTTTCTTGCAGGCAACAGCTGTCAAGCCTTGCGGGTGGTCATTTGTATAGGTCGCCAAACTCTCCGCGCCACGAAGCTCAAAGCCGTCAAACGTTTGCGATATTTTTATTTCGCTACCATCATGCCATTTCGCCTTGAAAACATCGTTTTCAATCGGCATTTGGAAAGCGGTATAAACGCCAACGTATTCTTCTAAAAAGCTGTAAGGCGCATTGCGATATTTCATAGCGTTGTCGTCCATAATATCGCTTAAAGGTCCTACAATCCACGTACCGCCTTCTTCTACCCACTGCATAACGCGCTCTTTCAAGCCGTTTTCATCCACGCAAGAAAGGAAAGGAGATATGAGCAACTTATACGCTTCCAAGCTGTGCGGGGTATCAATCAAATCGACATTGTAATGTCGAAGAGATTTATGATATACGTCCGCAATATATTTTAAGTAGTCCGTTCCTTTTGCTACGGGAACGTGTTTCAAATTTAACCAAGCCGTTGCAGAAAAATGCATCGCGATATCTGATTTTACCCGATTTACAAACAATAAATCTTTGCATTTTTCAAAATCTCCGCTTGCTTTTTTTACTTCGTCTGCATTAAAACAAAATCTTCCCGAAGTCGAAAGCACGGCACCATGTACGAGTTCATGCCCAGCATAATGTTGACGCCAATGCCAATACAGATTGGCTTCACCACCCTTTGCAATCGGCAGCCAAGTATTGATATACGCGTTCCCTTTTGGTCTGTAACCAAACTCTGCGCATTCCGATCCATTCCAATTCAACTGCGTTTCCGTACTCCAAAACGGTCTATCCTTGATAGGACGAGCAAAATCACTCCAAAATGAAGCTCTGCCCAAATCTTGCGCCGTTTCGTAATGGTTAAATTGCACCACATCCAAATGTGCATTTGTCTTGTAGTAATTTTGTTCCATAAGCGGCATCATATCCGTACCAACAGGTACGGAATAATACTGATGTAAAATATCCGCCTGCTCTTTCACGTAATCAACGATTACATCACTGTGATAGTTTATCCAATCGATATATAAGGACGGATGATTCCACGTATCCCCACGAGGTGGAATCACGTCGTCGAAGTCTTTATATTCCAAGCTCCAACGCTTACCGCCCCATACGTCGTTGAGGCGCTCAACATTTTTATATTTCTGCTTTAACCACTTATGGAAAGCTTTTTTACAATAGGAACAATAACAGCCTCTATACGGATAAATTTCGTTATCGATTTGCCAACCGATAACGTTCGGCTCGTCCTTAAACGCCTTTGCCATTTCCGTTACGATAATGCGATTTTTCTCGCGCATAATCGGGCTAGATTTGCAGGGATGACAGCGACCACCAAACTGCTTCCGTCTGCCGTCGTCATTCATCATTAGCGTTTCCTCGTATTTATCCGTCAACCATTTCGGAGGGTTTGCAGACGGCGTACACATGATTACGTCTATTCCTGCCGCCGCCATTTTTTGCGTTACATTCTTGAATACACTGAAATCAAATTCACCTTCACGAGGTTCCATTGTACTCCAAGCAAACTCCGCCATTCGCACGACGTTAATGCCAAGCTCTTTCATCTTGGCAATATCGTCCATAATTATATCATCCGTCCAAGCTTCGGGATAGTAGGCTGCACCAAGCCAAATTTTACCATTTTTTGTGTCCATTTTATCTCTCCACGCCGTATTTATCACTGTACCAATACAACGGCGAAATATCAGCATCTTCACCATGAATGCGTTTGTATAACGCAATTGCCGCCGGCTTCGGTTT
>JAZRBK010000404.1:0-1957 GCA_045635025.1 Candidatus Scatosoma sp. | reverse complement strand
CCCGTTCGTCGCCTTGTACGTTTTCAAGGTTTTTCACAAAGAGCGTTTCTTCTTTATCGTACGCCTCGCGTTCCAAACGTTTTTCGGCAATCGCCGCGGAAAGTTTGCGTTCGATATATTCTTTTTGTACGTTACTGAACGTAACGATACCGATACTCGACTTCCTCTGTGCAGGGTCGCTCAGGCGGCGGATAACCTCCGCCACAAGCGCGTCGCCCTCTAATTTATTCCGTTTCGTAAGCCCCCTATCGTACGCACCGTCCTCAACCAAGACAAACTTAACTTTACTGTCCAAAGCGTCGGGCGAGGGGAAGGTGCAAAGCCGATTGTCGTAATAATTTACGTTGGAAAAGGCTATCAAGCTTTCGTGTTTGCTCCGATAATGCCAAGTCAAATGCCGTTGCGGCATATTGATAGCAAGGCAGTCGTCGAGCACGCTTTCCATATCCTCGTTTTCGAGATTCTCCTCGTCCACGTAATTCGTTTGGAAGAAGCTCGTAGGCGGGAGCTGTTTGGGGTCGCCGACGACGATAGCCGTCTTGCCCCGCGCCAACGAACAAATTGCCTCCGCCGTCGGGATTTGCGAAGCCTCGTCGAAGATAACGAGGTCGAAAAGCCCGTTTTGCGCTTTTAAGTATTGCGAAACGGTAATCGGGCTCATTAGCATACACGGCGCAACCGTCTTGATAAGTTCGGGGATTTCCTCGAACAAACGCCGCAATCCCATACCCCGCAAGTTCGATTTTGCAAGACGGTTATACGAAGCGAGTTCTAAACTCAAAGTTCCCTCGGTATCCGCCGTGGGCAAGCGGGAAATGAGCTTCGCGCGGAGCGCTTCTTTCGTGAGTTTGGAAAACTCCTCCATCGCAAGGCGCAAGCTTTCCGCTTTTTCTTCCTGTACGGCGGCGGAGAAACGCGCCAACACGGGGTCGAGCGGAATATTCGTTTGCAAGAAGTTTTTATAAATATTCTTTTCGAAACTGTCGATAATGTTTTCGCTCGTAATCTTCCCGCCTTCAAGCGCATCCGTAATGAACGTAAGCCCCGCTTCGTCGAGCGCTTTTGCCGTCTTTTTATACATACACCAAGAAGCGAGCATATCCACGTTCTCAATGAGTGCACCCGCTTTCGCTGTATAGAAATCAAGCACGTCCTCTTCGGGAAGTCTGTTGCGGTTCGCTTCCGTAACGGTTAAGAAAGCGTCCTCTAACGCGCGGAAGCTCTCAATCGCGCGGGCAAGCCCCTCTAATACGGGAGCGGAATATCCGCTCGCCGCACGGATACACATACTATTAAAGCTATCGGGATTATAATCCATAAATACCGAAGCGCAAAGTTTGTGTAAATCGTACAAATCCTGCAAAAAGTTTTGGCGAGCGTCAAAAAAGTCCACGCGCCCAAACACGAGCGTGAAATATTGCGAAAGACGAGTGGAGGTTTTTATCCGCTCCATAGCCCCGAATATTTCATAAAGCGTTTGCAAATCCTGAATCGTTTCTTCTTTCCCCACGGGCGAGTACGCCACCTTGGAAAGCCGTTTGACAATTCCTTTTACCGTCTTTTCGTTTTCGTAATCGCTTCTGCCGCTTTCCAGCCATTTCCCAAGCGCGGTATATTCTCCGCGTACGTCCACGAGCTTTTTGTAACGGGTAAAGTATTTTTCAAAGCAACTGTCAAGCCGTCTGTTCGCATTGAAGAAGGCGTAAAACTCTTCCTCGTTCTCCTTGAAATAACGGCTCAAAACTCCGCTTTGCAATTTATGCACGAGCTCGTATAAATTGTCCAACTTTTTACGGGTAAGCGTACTGATTTTTTGGCGGTACAGCTCTAAAAAGAGCGCCAAATAATTCTTCAAATGCTTAATTTCCGCAATCATAACCTCGGACGAGCAATACACAGAATCTCGAAGAGGCAAGCTGTATTCCGTTAAGTTGACGTTTGCAAAAGGCGAATTGTA
>JAZRBK010000403.1:0-1507 GCA_045635025.1 Candidatus Scatosoma sp. | reverse complement strand
ATCTTTTCAGGGTTAATCTTGAAGGTAACGATCTTAGGAGCATATACGGACAATTCTTCGCTAACGGTAGGGATGCATTCGAGCATTTTGCCCAAAATGTGTTTTCTTGCATCCTGCGCCTGTGCGATTGCGTCCAACATGATTTCCTTGGAGATACCCTTAATCTTGATATCCATCTGGATTGCCGTGATACCCTTGTCCGTACCTGCTACCTTGAAGTCCATGTCGCCAAGGAAGTCTTCAAGACCCTGGATATCGGTCATGATCACGTACTTGCCCGTTTCTGCGTCCTTAACAAGACCCATTGCGCAACCTGCAACGGGTGCTTTGATGGGAACGCCCGCGGCCATAAGTGCCATCCTCGAACCGCAAACGGAAGCCATCGACGACGAACCGTTAGACGAAAGGATATCCGATACCACGCGGATTGCGTACGGGAACTCTTCGGGAGCGGGAATTACGGGAACGAGCGCGCGTTCTGCGAGCGCACCGTGTCCGATTTCACGACGGCCGGGGGAGCGTAACGCCTTTGCTTCACCCGTACAATAACCGGGGAAGTTGTATTGGTGCATATATCTCTTTTCTTCTTCTTCGTCAAGCCCTTCCATTCTTTGCGCTTCGCCGAGCATACCGAGCGTACAAGTCGTGAGCGCTTGGGTTTGTCCTCTCGTGAACACCGCCGAGCCGTGTACACGGGGAAGAACGCCGTGTTCGCACCAAATAGGGCGAACTTCTTTGAGCGTTCTGCCGTCGGGGCGAACGCCGTTTTCAAAAATCTTCGCACGGACGATACCTTTTACGATATAGTAAATGGAATCTTTTACTTCACGCATTTGGTCGGGATAGATTTCCGCGAAATGTTCGATAATTTCCGCTTCCGCCGCCGCTTGACGGGTTTGTCTTTCTTGACGGTCAAACGTATCGAGCGCCGCGTAAAGTTTATCGTAACCGTACGCTTTTACCGCCGCATCTAACTCTTCGGGAATATGGTAAAGTTCCATTTCCTTCTTCGCTTTGCCCGCTACGGGAACGATTTCTTCTTCAATCCACTTACAGATTTTCTTGATTTCTTCGTGGCCGTACATAATCGCGCCGACCATTTCCGCATCGGTAACTTCGTTCGCGCCCGCTTCAATCATCAAAATCGCGTCTTTCGTACCTGCAAGGTTCAAATGAATCGCGCTCTTTGCTCTTTCTTCTACGTTGGGGTTGATGAGGTATTTACCGTCTACCATACCCACCACGAGCGAACCGGTAGGTCCTGCCCAAGGAATATCCGAAATGGACAACGCTACGGACGAACCAATCATCGCCAAAGGCTCGGGGGAAATATCAGGGTCAACGGAAAGTGCGGTAGCCGTTACGACTACGTCGTTGAAAATCCCTTTCGGGAAGAGGGGACGGATAGGTCTGTCGATAAGACGGCTCGTTAAAATCGCCTTATCAGAGGCTCTGCCCTCGCGCTTTTTGAATCCGCCGGGGATTTTACCTACGGCGAACATTTTCT
>JAZRBK010000402.1:0-2906 GCA_045635025.1 Candidatus Scatosoma sp. | reverse complement strand
TGCATACCGTTTGGTTTGTACGGAAATTAAATCCCGCTCCTCTTCTAAGAGCGGATAATAAAACGCTTCCTCCGTTGTAGCAACGACTGCGTTTTTCCCTTCCCCAACCGTAAATTGTTCCGTTTCCCCCACAAGACAAACGTTTTCGTATGCCTTGAACGCGTCGTCGAGAAGTTCAATCGAACGCTCGTAGGTAGTCGGGCAGTTCAAAACGGTACAAATTAGCGTCATATTTCCGCGTTCGGCGGCAGACACGAGGCAACGCCCCGCTTCTTTCGTGTAGCCCGTTTTTACGCCGATTCCACCCTCGCAAAGCCGTAACATTTTATTCTTGTTTTTCCACGCACGCGGAGAATAATATTCGGTGGAAACGATTTCGCGAAAGGTCGGATTTTCCATGGCGTAACAAGTGATATAACTTAAATCTTTTGCAGTCGTATAATGATTTTTTTGCGGCAAGCCGTGCGGGTTTTCAAATCGGCTCTCAAACGCTCCCGCTTTTTGTGCCGTGATATTCATTTTCGCGGAAAAATCGGCGAGTGAACCGCTAATATGCAACGCTCACCCCGTCGCACAATCGTCCCCTGAACGTAACATTAATCCGTACAAAAGGTCTTGAACGGTGTAAATATCCCCGCTTTTCAGATACACCGAAGAACCCTCCACGCCCGCCGCTTGGGGTGGTATCGTAATCTCGCGCGTTAACGTTTTTTCTTCGTCTAAAACGGTTGCGGCGGTTAAGATTTTCGTCGTGCTTGCCATAGGTAAGCGCAAATCCGCGTGCGAGGCGTATAAAATACGGCGGCTTTTCGCTTCCATAACACATTCCCCTTTCGCTTCCACGCCTTTTTGCACAGCGGCGGTGGAAAGGATTCCGTCCGCAGCCGTTTCCGCTCCGTCCGTTAAGGAATACTTCTCTTCCCGTGTACTTTCTAAGGCGATGTAGGCGTTAGCACGTTTGGCAAAAGGAAGCAGATGCGGGTTAAGCGAAGGGATTTTAAGCCCCGTTACGCCGAAAATTAAGCTAATCGAGCAGTGTAATAGCTTCGTGATGATACTTTGCAGCATATTCTATCAATCCTTCGC
The DNA here is from genome assembly GCA_045635025.1 of Candidatus Scatosoma sp. GTDB lineage: Bacteria > Bacillota > Clostridia > Christensenellales > Borkfalkiaceae > Scatosoma. The sequence continues at coordinate 1,820 of JAZRBK010000402.1, read as the reverse complement.
CATAACTTCACGCACGATTTCCCCTGCGCGTTCGATAAGATTGTCGAGCGGTTGTTCGCTTACGCGGAGAATATGACACGATTTCCCGTCGTCAACCAAGAATCCCATCGGCTTCATACTCACGACCGCACCGCAACCGCCCGCAAACGGGAACGAATTCGTTTCCTTAACAATTTTGACGTCGCCGTATTCGCCCCCGCCCGATAAATTGCCCATCGTAACTTTGGAAAAGGGTATAATCTGCAAACCGCTCGCGGTGATAATCGGTTTCCCGATAACGGTATTTACGTCCGCGAGTTCGTCAAGTTGCGTAGCCGCCGTATCCATCATAGCGTTTAATTTGTCGTTTTTTTCTGCCATAAGATTTTCATTTTCTCCTTCAAAAATATAATAAAATTGCGTAAAAGGATATAAAGGTTAAACGACAAGCCGATACTTGCCGAAATCCGTAATACGTCTCCGTCCGTGAGCCATAAATTATTCTCCGATTTTTCCTTTTTTCCGCCCCGAGCAAAGAAATACGTCCGCAAAATTGTGTGCCCGAGCGCAACGGGGAACAAATATTCCACGCCCGTTTCCGTCGTGAGCGTGAAAGAAGAAAGGCGAAAGGTTTTCAAAAAGGAAAAACGCTTGCGTTCGCTGTTCATTTGTGCATACGGGAGCAATATCGCCTTTTTCTTGGAAATATGCAACGCGATTCCTCCCGTATACGGCGCTATATATCCGCCGACAAGCTTGAACAGGCGGTAAAAATATACGGAAAAGGCAAGTTTTTTATTGTTAATATCAAGGTACGCATCCGTTGTAATCACAATGGGAAAAAAGAGTAAAAATACAAGTACGCCTACCCCTAAAAGCGCATAAAAAAACAGCTTGCCCATATCTTCAATATGTGCAAGCCGTTAAAAAGTATGTAATTTTGCTTATTGGATTTTGATAATCCCCTCTTCTACGTCTTTCAAAAAATCAGGGAGTTCAAACCCGTCGTTTCCGTCCACGGTTGGAACGGTTTCGCCAACAGGAACGCCCTCTTCATTCTCTTCTAAAAGTTCGGGGTCGGCGTTAGGGTCGTAAACGTCCTTTTCGTAAAGGTAATTGCTTTCAGGAACGCTAATTGCACTCAATTCCGCGATTTTTTGCATCAATTCTTCGTAGTCGGGCAATTCGGAAAGGGATTTAAGCTTAAACCGCTTTAAGAAATTGTCCGTCGTGGAATATTCTACGGGCTTTCCCGCGGTTTCTCGTCTACCGCTCGGGTAAATCATATCAAGGCTCAAAAGCGTTTGAATGGCGTAATCACTGTTCACACCGCGCACCGTTTCGAGTTCCGTGCGGGTAATCGGCTGTTTATAAGCGATGATTGCCGAACATTCCAAAATTGTGCGGGTAAACTCGCGTTCGCGAATGGGCGTAAGCACCAACGATACGGGGTCTTTGTAATCGGGATTGGTTGCAAATTGCAATTTATGATTAAAGTGCAACAAACGGATACCGCAATCTCCCGTGTACTTTCTTTCAAGCTGACGAATCGCATCGTCCGCTTGTTTTTTGGTGATTTCTAACTTTTCACGCAATAAATCAATAGGTACGGCGTCGCCCGAAGCGAACAAAATAGCCTCAATTATATTCGTCAATTTCTCCAATGTCTTCGTCCTCTCTTCTGTTGGGATTTGTCTTTATAATAATGGAAGAAAACAGCTCTTCCTGTTCTACGATAATGAATTGGTGTTTCAAAAGTTCCAAAAGCGCTTGAAAGGTCGTTACGATTTCAGGCGTGGTAGACTCTTCGTTAAAAAGTTCTTCAAAGTTCGTTTTCTCTT
>JAZRBK010000401.1:0-5171 GCA_045635025.1 Candidatus Scatosoma sp. | reverse complement strand
CGCCCCTCACGATGATTAAGGGGTACGCGTCGATGATTAAGGAGATTTCGGGCGAGAACAAGGAAAAACGGGAAAAGCACGCGCAAATTATTGTAGACGAAGCGGACAGACTCGCTTCGCTCGTCAACGATTTGCTCGATTTGTCGAAAATCCGCTCGGGCATTGCGGAGCTCAACTTGGAAGAGATAGATGCGTCGTTGTTCGTGCGGGAGATTTTGGAACGGTTCGATTACGTAAAGGACGCGCAGGGGTATACTTTCGAGGTAGAGATAGAGAGCGGTTTATACACGCGCGCAGATAGAGTAAAAATCGGGCAAGCCTTATACAATCTTATCGGCAACGCCGTCAATTATACGGGTGAGGATAAGCGGGTGCGCGTATCGCTCAAACGCACGGGCGAGAATGCTTTCCGTTTCAGCGTACAAGACACGGGCGAGGGAATTAAAGCCGAAGAACTCGCCGTTATTTGGGATAGATATTACCGCATTTCGGAAACGCACAAACGCCCCGTTAGCGGTACGGGCTTGGGGCTTTCTATCGTCAAAGTGGTCTTGGAAAGGCACGGCTTTTTCTACGGCGTAGAAAGCGAACTTGGAAAAGGCAGTACGTTCTACGTGGATTTTCCAATCGTAACCGATTTTGCCGCGCAGAAATAAAAAACGGATTAAAAAAGGGCAGGAAAAAGGGACACAAAACGGAAAATAAAGCGGGTAAAATCACTTGACAATTTCCGCGTTAGCGTGTATACTTTTTGTATACTTTGTTATAGAGAATATGACAAAAACGTAAAAAACGCCGTTACAGGCGTGGAAAAAAATCAAATACGTCAATTCTTTGGGGCGGGGTGGAACTCCCCACCGGCAGTAAAGTCTGCGAAGGGAAGCAAGCTTCCCCCGACTCGGTGCAATTCCGAGACCGACGGTATAGTCCGGACGGAAAAAGAAGAGAAAACGGCTTTTCGTCGTTTTACTTTTGCGCGCGCAACGCTCCGAAGAAGTTCGGGGCGTTTTTTTACTACGGAGGATACTATGCAAGAAAAAACCGAAACCTATGAAACCTATGAAACTTACGAAACCTACGAAACTTACGAACCCTTAGGGACAAACGAGAGGGGCGTGGAAAACGGGAACGCTGAAAGAGGTATGCGAAGAAGCACGCAAAAAAGCATACAAAGAAGAAAGAACTTAAAAAAGCGGGTATCGGCAAAACGTTTAGCGTTAATGGCATTGTTCGTTGCACTTTCTTATGCCGTGAGTTTTTTGGAAATCCCGTTGCCGTTATTCGGTGCGAACTTTCTAAAACTCGATTTTGGCAACGTGTTTATTTTACTCATTTCCTTTTTACTCGGCCCTGTGGAGGGAGTAATCGTGTGCGGACTGAAAGAGAGTTTGCGGCTTATCGGCGGTACAGGCGCGGGGGAATTAGCCAACTTCCTCGTAACGAGCTCGTTTTTGCTTTTGCCGTCCGTTACGTACTTATATAAAAAGACCTTAAAAACGGTTATCATAACCCTGTCCGTTTCCTGTTTGATAGCGACGGGCGTAGCGCTCGTAGCCAACCGTTTTATCGTGTTTCCCGCGTTCGCGCTTTTGAACGGGGGAACGATTTTCGGGCTCACGGTAGCGGAGGCGTTCGCGGCGTTTTGGGTAGCGGTACTTATTTTCAACCTCATCAAGACGGTTTCCGTGGCGCTTTTAACGGTGCTTTTGTATAAAAGATTGTCTTATTTTATGAAAAAATGGAAAATCTGAGTGTGTTTACGCAGTAAATATTTGCAAAAATTGCTTGGAAGTATTATAATAGAGGTAGGCTATCTCAGCTGTGTAGCCGAATAGAAACTCCACGTGGGAAAAGAGGAAAAAGAAAAAAATGAAAACGTTTCTTTCCAAAACACGCGAGCAAACGGAAGCGTTTGCCACGGAATACGCCAAGACGCTAAAAAGCGGAGACGTCGTGCTTCTCGACGGAGAGATGGGTGCGGGGAAAACCGTGTTCGCCAAGGGCGTAGCCAAAGGATTGGGCGTGGAAGAAGAGGTTACGAGGCCCACCTATGGGTATATGAACGACTACGACGGACGGCTGTTCCACTACGATTGTTACCGCATAGAGAGCGTGGAACAAGCCGAGCGGCTTGGACTTGCGGATTATTTCGATATGGGCGGGATTTGTTTGATTGAATGGTCGCAAAACATAGCTCCGCTTTTGCCCAAGCGCGTGAAGAGAGTCCGCATTATAAAAAAAGGCGAAAACGAACGGGAAATTACCTGCGAATAAGAGGGTATGCGTGCTATAAATAGCACCGAATAAAGCAAAGAACAAACGGAGATACGAGCGTGAAAAACTTTTTGGCAATCGATACGAGCGGCGGATATTTATGTGTAGTAGCCTCGAAAAACGGGGAATATTTTACCGCGTTTGAAAAGGACGCTACGATGAAACATTCCGTTCTTTTTATGGCAAAAGTGGAAGAGGTACTCGAAAAAGCCAACCTGCGCTTAGACGAGTGCGATTTTTTCGCGGCGTGCGTAGGTGCGGGCTCGTTCACGGGGATTCGTATCGGGATTTCTGCGGCGAAAGGATTTGCGCTCGCACATCAAAAGCCGACGCTGGCTATCACCTCTTTCGATATTGCCGCATATAATAGGGTAGGCGAAGCGGAAGAGGAAAATCAAGAAAAAATACTTGCGCTCGTGGATGCGATGCACGGGTATTATTACGCTTGCGGATACGAGAAAGGCGAAGTTTGTCTTGCGCCCGCGTATCTTTCGGGGGAAGAAGTGCGCGCGTTAGCGCGCGAGGGGTACGCTCTGCGTACCTGTGCTCCGCTCGTGCAAGAAGAGGAAGAAGAACCGCTCGTCTACACCCTTGTTTCCCCCGAAGAGGGTTTGAAAAACGCCGTGGAAAAAAGGAGCGCACAAGGCGCGTTTGCACCGCTCGAAGCCTTGTATATAAGAAAAAGTTCCGCCGAGGAGAACCTCGGGAAATGACGGTGCGTGCGTTTTTACCGCAGGATATCGAGGCGGTGGCAAAATTAGAAGCGGATTGCTTTTCCGCACCGTGGACGAAAGACTCGCTCCAATCGGCGTATGCAAGAGGGGATTTTATCGGTTACGTCGCGGAAACGGACGGGGGCGAAGTTGGCGGTTACGTATTCGGTACGGTTCTATTCGAGGACGGCGAACTTCATCGAATCGCCGTACAAAAAACCGCGCGCGGCAACGGTATCGGCGGCAAGGTGCTCGATGCGTTTTTAGCGGGCGTTAAAGCACGCGGCGGAGAACGGGTGTTTTTAGAGGTTCGCACCTCTAACGCTCCTGCAAGAGCTTTGTATGAAAGCCGTGGGTTTGCGCTCTTCCGTACCCGCCGTTATTATTACGACGACGGCGAGGACGCTTTGGAGTTGAAAAAAGAGCTTTAATTTTTCGGAGGGTTTGCTACGGAAAACGGGATTTTGAAAGAGGTTTCGTTTTTACAAAAGGGACAGGGTAAGGATATGCTGTTTTTACACGGCTACCTCTCCTGCAAGGAAGCGTTTACGGCGCAAATCAATTATTTTTCCCGCTTTTATCGGGTAACCGCCGTGGATTTTTTGGGGTTTGGGCAGAGCGGAAAGCTCCCCGCGCCCTTTTCGGTGAACGATTATGCGGCTTGGCTTAGGGAAGTGGCGATAGCGCTCAATCTACGCAGTCCGCACGTCGTGGCCCATTCGTTCGGGTGTCGGGTAGCCGTTAAGGCGGCGGCAGAAGATAACGAACTGTTCGATAAAATCCTATTGACAGGTCCTGCGGGGATTATCTTAAAGCGGGGGCTAAGATATAAAATCAAAGTCAAAGCATACCGTCTGACGAAAAAAATCGCGCCGAGGTTCGCTGAAAAAAAGTTCGGGAGCGCGGAATATAAAACACTCTCGCCCGTGATGAAAGAGAGCTATAAAAAAATCGTCAACGAGGATTTGCGCGAATGCGCGAAACGGGTGCAAAATCCCGTGCTTATCGTCGAGGGAAAAAGCGATTTAACGACCACGCTTGCCGAGGCGCAGATTTACGAAAAAAGTTTTCAAAGAGCAAGGCTCGTCTTAACGGACGGCGGGCATTTCGCGTTCGCGGAAAACCCGCTCGCCTTTAATTTGATAGCAGAGGAGTTTTTTTATGAATGATGTCATATGGAGGATTGTCGCGAGTATCGTTTGCGCTACCTTTTTTAGCCTTTGCGGCTTGAAAATGCTCGGCGCGATGCAACAGAGCGGCTATAAAACCAAACCCTTTTTCCGTTGGCTGAGAAGAAAAGGGAATATGTTTTTTAACCGTATTTGCGTTTTATCCCTTTGCCTTGCGTTGACGACCGCGGTCTTTTCCCTGTGCTTTTCGTTCCTTGGGGTGTTCGCGGCGCACGCGTGTTCGGCGATACCCTTTTTCGCGCTCCTGCTCCTCTTTTTGTTTGCGGATAAAAAATACGCCTTGAAAGTTCCCGCAAAACGGACGGGGCGGTATTTGCGGTTATTTGCCGCGTATTATTTGTTTACGGCGTGTTTTTGTTATTTGCTCATCGCGCTTTTGACCTTCCTCGCCGTGTGGAACGGTTCAACGTTATACGCGCTTATCGCGTTCGTGCCGTTTGCAGTTTTGCCGATTTTCCTCCCGCTTTTGCTCGCGTTAGCGAATTGTACCGAGGGTGTATTTGAAAACTTACGCAACAGAGCGTTCGTCAAGAAAGCGGGCAAAATCCTCGATAACACGCAAATCCTGCGCGTAGCCGTCGTGGGGAGTTATGGAAAAACCTCCGTTAAGAATATCTTAAAAACGATTCTTGCCGAGAAATACACGGTTATAGAAACGCCCGCTTCGTACAATACGCCTATCGGAATCGCTAAAACCGTCTTTTCCGAGGCATTTACAGGCAAACAGGTGCTTATCGCGGAAATGGGCGCGAGAAAACGGGGAGATATAAAAGAACTTTGTTCGCTCGTGAAACCCGATTACGCCGTGTTTACGGGGGTTGCCGAACAACACGTAGCTACCTTCCTGTCTATTGAAAACATTTTTGCGGAAAAGAGCGAAATTATCAAAAGCGGTGCGGTTACCGTTTGCGGGGAAACCTTAAAACCGCGCGCAGAAGTCGCGTTTGCAGGTGCGGAGAACGTCTGTTATGCGGAGAAAACGCAAGTGCAAGAC
>JAZRBK010000400.1:0-1835 GCA_045635025.1 Candidatus Scatosoma sp. | reverse complement strand
CCGTAAGCATTTTCTCGAACGTATCGAGATTTACTGCTATTTAATGCCGTTACAATCCTACCAATAAGCTCGCCATAATCCATTTTTACTTTCATAAATCACACCTTATCCTTATAGCCTTTTAATGTTTATGCGGAATTGCGTACTCGCGGGAACGGTGTACTCCGCTTTGACAAAGCTCTTTCGCTCAATCAAATACGTTCCCGTAATGATTTTTTCACGCTCCCCGACGCGTTCCTTAATCTCTTTATCAATCGCCTCGTATTCGGCTTTTGCCGCTTTCAATTCCTCTTTACGGTTGATAAGGTTTTCGAGTTCGTCGTCGAGTTCAACGTCGGCGGGGATACGCTTGACCTGCCCGCAAATATGCTGCAAGTCGCAATTATCGCAAAGCCCGATTTCCTCGCAAGCGTCGGGCGGTGTTTGCTTTGAAAGGCAATCGTTTATGTATTCCGCCTTTTGCAAAACCTTTTCGCAATAATCGTAATCCAAATCGACCTTTATAAATTTTATTTCGCCCGTCAATTTGTTTATCAAAGCGAAAAATCCGAACGGCTTTTCATATTTATACAGGTATAATTGAATTTGCGCCGCATACGCCCGTATAAACGGTTTTTTATGCCTTACGAAACCGTCAAAGCAATTCAGCTTGTCAAATTCAAACGGGCTTATGCTCTTTACCTCGACGGGGTATAATTCGCCCGTTTCGGGGTCTTTTATTCGCAAATCTTCGCGCCCTGTTATGTTTTGCGGCATAATTCGGAACGATCGCTCCGTCGGTGTTATGACCTCAAAACCCGCCTCTTTTATCTTTTCAATAACGTGCGTTTCAAGTGTATTACCAAGCCCGAAAATCGCTTGCAAACCAACGTCGGGCGGCGTTCTGTCATTGAAATTCGTTATACAAAGATAAACGTATCGGGGGCAAGGGTGACCGACGGACGAACAACGCAAATTGTTTTGCGGATAGATAACACATTTTTCTTGCAACTTTTCTCGCAATCTACCATTTATCGTTTCAGCACGCAGCATTTCTTTTCCTCCTATTATTCGCCTGTTCTTTGTACGTCGCCCACCTGCAATTTGACGGTTCATAATTTCCGTCGTTATTTACGCGGTCAAGCGTCAAATCGTCACGGTAACCGTTCGCCATTGCCCAATCGTAAAACGCTTTGAAATCGTGCAACCATTCGTCGCATACGGTTATCCCGCGTCCACCATAACGGCAATATTCGGGGCGGGCATTATCAAAACAACGTTGTTTCATTCCGTGCCAAATATTATACAAACGCGAATTTTTCAAGCCATGCTTTGTACACGCCGCCGTTCCGAAAGGTTGCGCCACGGAAATATAATTTTTGCCCGTTTTCGAGGATTTTTCAAGCTTCAAACAACCGCAACTTTTAGTGTTTCCGCTTGTAAGTCTGCTTGACGTTACCGATACTTTATTGCCACAATCACATTGACAAAGCCATAATCGATCTCCGCTTTTCGCGTTCCCGTTCCGCTCTATTACAAACAAACGCGCAAAACGTTTTCCTGTTAAATCGTTCATTCGTAAGCCCTCCGTTCTTCAATATGCACGTCTTTGATATAATCGGGGTCAAGTACGATTTTTCCCTCGTCGTAATCGTGTTCGACCTCTCGTAAAGCGTCCGCGTCGGTTTCCGCCTCAACCTCGATTATCCTTTTACGTATTTCCGTTACTTCAATTTGATACACTTTCATTCTGCACCTCAATTGAACGGGAGTTCGTCGTCGTCCTCGTCGGGCGCGGGCGCGGGTTTTTTATCCGCTTTCTTTTGGCATTTCATACAAAGGATTTTGCCGTATTT
>JAZRBK010000399.1:0-2263 GCA_045635025.1 Candidatus Scatosoma sp. | reverse complement strand
GTTGATAAGCGCTGCCACGATAACGAGAAGCACGTATAAAACTTTAAATATCGTAGTCGCTATTTTTCTACCCGTTTCGCCCGTTTTACGGAACAAGAAATCCACCGATTTCTCCCCGTAATACGACCAAGCCAAAATCGTCGTAAACGCAAAGAGCGGAATAATAATGGAATACACCACCGTACCAAACGTACCGAACGTCTTTTCAAAGGACATCATCGACATTTGCGTATCGATATAAGTACCGCTATAAAGAGCGGCTTCGTTTTCGCCGTACGACAAAAGCACGACGATAGCGGTAAGCGTACAAATAATAAACGTATCGAAGAATACCTCGAACACGCCCCAAAGCCCTTGCTTTACAGGCTCGCGCGTTTCCGAAGCGCTATGCGCGATAACGGACGAACCGAGTCCCGCCTCGTTAGAAAATACGCCGCGCGCAAGACCCTTTTGAATGATTTGAGCAAAGGCGTAGCTACCCGTACCGATTGCCACCGACTTAAAGCTGAACGCACTACTGAAAATGAGTTCGAATACGAGCGTAACCCGCGAGATATTCGCCGCGATAATAATCACCGCCATAAAGATAAAGAGCAGGGACATAAAGGGAATAAGTACGGAGGCTACTCTACCGATACTTTTGATACCGCCAAGAATAATGAGCGCGAGAATGACGGATACGGCAATCCCGACGATAAGACCTATAACCGCCTTATCCACGTCCGTGAATACGCTTTGGAACGTACCCGACATTTTATTCGTTTGCGCGCCGCTCATACCGATAGCCGCAAAGGTACAGAATACCGCCGCCATTACGCCGAGTATTTTTCCGAGCGTTTTCAAAACCGAGCCCGCTTTACCCGTCTTATTCATACCGATACCCTCGGAGAGGTAATACGCAGGGCCACCCGAGAAATCGCCCGTCTTTTTATCCCGTTTTCTAAAAAAGAGTCCCAGCACGTTTTCCGCATAGTTGGTTACCATACCGAAAAACGCGGATATCCACATCCAGAACACCGCCCCAGGACCACCCGTCATAATCGCCGAGGAAACACCTATGATGTTCCCCGTTCCTACCGTACCCGAAATCGCGGTAGCGAACGCCTCGAATTGCGAAATAGAGTTTTCCTTTCTCGAACGCCCCTTTTTCTTTTTACCGATACTCTTCAACGTCGGCTTAATCGTTTCGTCAAGCGACGTTTTGAACTTGCGCACCTGTAAAAATCTGGAACGCACCGTCAACAATAAACCCGTTCCCAAAATGAGAATTATCATCGGCCAACCCCATACAACTCCGTTAATTGCAGAGTTTACGTCGCTCACCGTACCTATAATTTTATCCCACATAACCGTGGACCTCCTATAAAAAAATGATTTTCGAAAATAAAAAGAACGAAACGAGTAAATCGTTCCGCCCGAATTATCCGAAAATACTGCAAACTTTCCCCTATTGCTACGTATTCGCGCGATTTAGCGCTATCGCAAAATACGCTTAGGGTAATGCAAGCAATACTTCGTCCTTTTGCCTGAGAGATTCGCGTTTCCGCCTTGCCCCTTCGGCACCCGCTCGGGCGGGTTTCTCCAAAGCGCCATCGAATTACAGTTTTCGGTTTTGCAACCACCTGAAAGTTTTACTTCTTCGGTCCGACGAATCCGTCTGTCTTCTGCAATCTTCGTTTGGCTATGCTATTTTCACTTGTGTACTATCATACCACACTCTCCGCTTTTTGTCAACTTTTTTCTGCGTAAGTTTGACATTTTTTCTATTGTTACACTCATTTAGTAGCTTTTTTTTCGTAGCCGTGTTATAATAAAAATGTTACGTATCAAAAATGAAAAATGTTGTTCAAAAAGCATAAACTTCACGGAGAAAATTATGATAACCCAAACGTATTCCTTTGAAAAAAACGGAAAAACCAACGACGTATACACGCTTGAAAACGCGCAGGGCGCAAAGGTAGAAATCCTCACCTACGGCGCACGTATTCACCGCATTTTAGTACCCGATAAAAACGGAGTTTTGGGCGATTGTCTCGTCGGCTGTAAAACGCCCGAAGATTATTACAATCCCAACCCCTATTTCGGGGCTACTATCGGTAGATTTGGGAACCGTATCGGCGAGGCGAAGTTCACCTTAAACGGCGTGGAATACTTGCTCGAACAAAACGACGGCAAAAACAGCCTGCACGGCGGGAACACCGCCAATTTCGACCGTCAGATTTGGAACGCGGAAATCTGCGGAGATACCCTGAAAATGCGCCAC
>JAZRBK010000398.1:0-2644 GCA_045635025.1 Candidatus Scatosoma sp. | reverse complement strand
GGCAAAACGTTACGTTTCGCCGTCCCCTTATTCTATCTTCCTATTTCCGTATAACGGCTAACGTCTAAACGGAAACGAGTAGAAACGAGTAGAAACGAGCAGAAACGAGCGAAAATGAGCGTAAGCGAGGGAAAGGGGGCGTATCTCAACAAGCAAAGGGTATCTTGTGGCCTGCATAATCGCGCGGTTTTGCGCATAGGATAATGCGAGGTAGTATTATGAAAAAGACGGTTACAATCTTCTTGACGCTCGTATGCCTGCTCGGCGGGATTTTTGCCTTTTCAAGCTGTAAGGAAAAGAAAAAGGTGGGGAGCAGGTACGAGATTATCGCGGAATACGTTCCCGATAACGGCACGCTTACGGGCACGGCGAAAATCACGTACGAAAATTGCACGGACAATGAAATCTCTCTTTTGAAGTTTCAGCTATACCCCAACGCCTACCGCAAAGACGCCCTGTATGCACCCGTTTCTAAGGCGTTGCAAAGCTCGGCGTATTACGCGGGCGAGAGTTATGGAGAAATGGTAATTTCCAGCGTGAACGGTGCAAAGAATTGGGAGGTTATGGGCGAGGATGAGAATATTTTATACGCGTATTTGCCTCATTCTTTGTATCCAGGCGATAAAATCGTGCTCGATATCGGGTTCATGATAAAGCTCGCCAAGGTGAACCACCGCACGGGGATAACGCAAAATACCGTCAATTTAGGCAATTTCTATCCCACCCTTTGCGGGGAAAAACGGGGCGGCTTTTACGAATGTGCGTATTATGCGGACGGCGACCCGTTTTATCAAGAGGTGGCGGATTTTCAACTAACGTTAAAGCTTCCCAAAGATTACGCCGTTGCTACGACGGGGGAAATTATCGGCGAGCGAACGCTCGAAAGTAAAAAGGAGTATACCGTGTCCGCGCCGAAAGTGCGGGATTTCGCGCTCGTGCTTTCCAAGAAGTTCAAAGTTCTCGAAAAAAAGGTGGGCGAAAAAACGCTTTCGTATTACTATTACGCGGACGAAAACGCAGAAGAGAGCTTTACGGCGGCGGTGGAGAGCTTTGAATATTTCCAAAACACGTTTGGGGAATATCCGTATTCTGCATATACGCTCGTGGAAACGGGTTTTTGCCAAGGCGGAATGGAATACCCTTGCCTTTCTATGATTTCGGATTCACTAACGGGTAAAGAGCGTATCCGCGCTATCGTCCACGAAACGGCGCACCAATGGTGGAACGTCGTCGTGGGTAGCGACCAACTTGAAAATGCTTGGCAGGACGAGGGCTTGGCTGAATATTCCGCCTGTCTGTTTTTCGAAGCGTATGAAAAATATGAAAAATACGGGCTCAATAGAGAAACGCTCGTGCAAGAGGCGCTCAAAGAATACCGTTCCTACTACCACGTTTACGGGAGCGTTTTAGGCAGAACGGATACACGAATGCGCCGACATTTAAGCGAGTACGTGAGCGATTTCGAATACAAATGCTTAGCGTATCATAAGCCCGTTGTGATGTTCGATACGCTGAGAAAGAGCGTCGGGGAAGAGAAGTTCGAATCGGGACTTCGGCGGTATTATAAGGATAACTCGTTTGCGCTCGCCACACCCGAAAACCTGATTGGTAGCTTTGAAAAGGCGGGCTTGGACGTGAGCGGGTTTTTCGAAAGCTTTTTAAGCGGGGAAGCGGTGTTATAACGGGCTTTGCTTGGCGGTAGGCGCGGGCGGCTTGCGCTAGCGCGAAAAGTCGGCTTTTGATTAGCGCGCTAAAAACGCTTGCCAAACGGAGCGTGAAAGTGTATAATAAGGTAGAAAAAAGCTTGGAGCAAAAGAAAAATGCCTTTTTTACAGTACAAATGCCCAAATTGCGGAAAAAGATTTGACGAGCTCGTAAAATCCTATCTCGACGAAGTGAAATGCCCCGATTGCGCTACGGTTGCCGTTCGCGATTATTCGGGGGAGATGTATTCGGCTACGGGCAAAACGAGCAAGAAATGCTCGGGAAATTGCAAAACGTGTAGCGGTTGCAGATAGATAAAACTCTCATAAACGCAGATAAAATCAGAGAAAAACGCGCTTTCGGGCGCGTTTTTTTACGCACACATCCCTCGCGCGCGACATATTATATATATTGGGCGCGTAAAAAGCGGAAAAATCGGGGTAGCGAATAAACCGCTCGGGTTTGGGAAAAAATAAAAAAAGTTAAAAAAATTAAAAAAACTTTTCAAAAACGCTTGACTTTATCGTTTGTAAATGGTATTATGTTTAAGCTGTCGTTTAAGGAGAGCACTTTTTAAGCGACAAAACTTGGCTGTCGCCAAGCAAAGAGAAGAAGATTAACAACTGCATAGCAAAGAAGTCAAAGTTTTTATCAATAAAGATAAAGACGAGTACGAAAAGGCAAAGATATTCATATTAGTAAAAGAAAGCTAATTTGGTTAATAAGCAAGAAGACGTTAAAAGCGATTTTAAGGGAAGACTTGGAGAAGCGAAATTAGTCGAGTAAAGAGTAATAGAATTTTTTATAAAGAGAAGACAAGTAGATGAAGAGAGAAAAGATCAAGCTACAAAGGGCTTACGGAGGATGCCTTGGTACGTGGCGCCGAAGAAGGACGTGACAAGCTGCGAAAAGCTGCGTGGAGGAGCAAATATCCGATGAT
>JAZRBK010000397.1:0-7987 GCA_045635025.1 Candidatus Scatosoma sp. | reverse complement strand
AAAACGCCGTTTTTCCGTTTTTTGGAAAACACTTTATTTCGTTTATTATAACACATTCCCCTGTAAAATGTCAATATCTATACAAAACTTTTCCAAAAAGAAAAAGCGAGCGCAACACTCGCTTCCCTTGATTTTCCTTGTCTTTTACCGTTCGTTTTTCTTTTAGGCTTCCCGTTACTATTCATAAAGAGAAAACCTGCCGTAAAGCTCATCCAAACAACGCTCTAAATCCTGCGGGGATGGGTGTGCTAATCTCCACAAGTTCTTTCGTAATCGGGTGCATAAACACCAAACGGGAAGCGTGTAAACCCAACCGTTTCAAGGGATTTTTCGTATGCCCGTATTTTTCGTCCCCGACAACGGGATGTCCGACGGATTGCAAGTGCACGCGGATTTGATTTTTTCGACCCGTATCGATTTTTACCCGCAAAAGGGAATATTGCGTATTCTCTTTGACTACCTCGTAATGCGTTATCGCTTTTTGACCGGTTATATCCTGCGTGGAATAGGTTAAATTGTTGACGTTCTCTTTTAAGTAGGACACGATAGTATCCGCTTTTTTCTCAAATACCCCTTCCGCTACCGCGTAATATTCCCGCACGCTCACGCATTCGTTCCAATGCATTTTTAAGATAGAATGGATTTTGGGGTTTTTCGCAAACAGCAGCACCCCCGAAGTTTCTTTGTCTATGCGGTGCAGAATATACGGACGGGCTGTTTTGTCCTTTTGCCTAAGATATTCCGCTACGTATTCGTAGGCACATTCCGTTTCTTTATCGCTCTCTACCGACAAAAGCCCCTCGGGCTTTTCAATCGCGATGAAATCTTCGTTTTCTAACAGGATTTTCAACGCCGACACGCGCGGACGAACCGTCTTTCCCGCCGTTTTCGCGCTACGCGTTTCCTGCTTTTGAAGCGTATTTCCCCGCACGGGTTCTTTGGCGATTTTCACCTCGTCGTCCTTTGCTAGCGGATAATTGTATTGCGTAGCTACGCTCCCGTTCACGAGCACCTGCCTTCTTACGAGCAATCCCTTTACGTTATTGCGCGAGGTGTGGCATTTGCGGAGCAAAAACTCCATAAGCTCGTCGCTTCTGTTCACTTTATAAACCGCCGTATAAACGGGCGTATTCGCACGAGCATTCCCCCGCGGATTGGCACGTGAATTGGTGCGAGCGTTTGGCTGTCCCCTTTCATGGGATTTATCGTTTTTCTTTACAGGCGCGCTGTCCGTAACTCTTTTTTCCGTTTTTGTCGTAACTTTTGTCGTAGTTTTTCGTTCCATAATTTTTATCTTAGCGTTATTTTAAGCGTTTCGAGCAAGGCATACGAGCGTCTCAACCCATTTGGTTTGGGGGAACATATCATACGGTTGGATACGCTCGATTGCATAATATCCCGCCACCGTTTCGCTTCCGCCAAGCCCCGCATACACGGGATTTTTAACAAGTTCGCCCTGTTCGTTTTCTATCAGTCTGCCCGTCAAAAGCCCCAAATCTCGCGCTAACGTAGCAGGGTTACAAGAAATCAACGTGAGTTTTTCAATACCGCTTACAAGGAGCGCCTTAATCACGCTACGGGCAATTCCCGCGCGCGGCGGGTCTAAGATGAGGCGGAGTTTTTCCCCGCGTTCCTTTTCAAGCACGCTCGGCAATTTTTCTTCCACGTAACCGCAGATATTTGTCATATTCGTCAAGCCGTTTTTCTCTTTCAACGCGTCCGCGCACCGCGAAGCCTCCGCTTCCAATTCAATGCCATATACACGCTTAGCTTTTTTAGCTATCATCGCCGTCAAGAGCCCGCCGCCCGAGTAGGCGTCCACAACCACCTCGTCGCCGTCCACCGTAACCGTTTTCAAAGCGTCTTTATACAGCTTAGAGCGCACACCCTCGTTGACCTGCAAGAACGTTACGGGTCCCGCTTCGTAGCGGATTCCCTGTTCTGTGCCCTCAAAAACGCCTATACCGTGTACGAGATGAAACTCTTTCCCAAGGATAACGTTGGTATCCGCATCGTTGAAATTAAGGTACAAAGAAAACGTTTCAAACTCAGCGGAAAGGAGCTCCACGAGATATTTAATATTCGGCAATTCACGTTTCGCGCTCACGAGCGTAAAGAGGAACTTCCCCTCGATTTCCCGTGCGACGATATGCCGCAGAGCGCCCGTCTTATTTACCTCGTCATAACCTTTTACCGCGCACTCTAAGGCGTATCTTTTGATAATCGCAATCAGCTTTTCCGCCCAATCGGGGTGGATAGCACAAGAAGAAATCGGTACAATTCTGTGGCTATGTTCTGCATAGAACCCCACGACGGTATTGCCCTCTTTATCCACGCCGATAGGCATTTGCAGTTTATTTCTATACCCATAGGGCAAATCGCTCTTTACGGCGGGAGGAACGCCGATGACAATTCCGCCGATTTTCCTTAGAGCGTCTTTGACAACGGTTGCTTTATGGATAAGCTGCGCGTCGTAATCAAGGTGTTGCAAACAGCATCCGCCGCAACGCAAAAACACGGGACATTTTTCCCGAACCCGTTCTTCCGCGGGCGTAAGTACCTCTTCTATTTTGCCGTAACCGATATTCCCTTTTACTTTGAGAACCTTAAAACGGACTTTTTCGCCAGGTAAACAAGCAGACACGAAAAAAGTAACCCCTTCGTGCCTGATAATTCCCTCGCCGCCCGTGCCAATACCTTCAACGACGGCAATAATACTCGTATTTTTTTCTATCATAAACCGCTACGCCTCCCTTTTCGCCACGTCGTTCCAGCCAATCAAAAACGAACGGTTTTTCTGTTTTTAGCCTCTTATATGGCCCTTTTGCCTTTATTTTCTGCCCGTAA
The DNA here is from genome assembly GCA_045635025.1 of Candidatus Scatosoma sp. Lineage (GTDB taxonomy): Bacteria > Bacillota > Clostridia > Christensenellales > Borkfalkiaceae > Scatosoma. Next base: position 5,140 of record JAZRBK010000397.1, on the reverse strand, counting down.
TGCGTTTTACTAACGTATTCACGGCGAACCGCCAACGATAGGTCAAATAATCGTAACCCACGAAAAACGCCGTACCAAAGACGAGCAAAATCGGCAGGAAATACTTATCCACGAACGGTATCGTCGTGGTCATCGCGAACACGTACCGCCAAATCAAATACATAGCTCCGTCAAACCACGCCGCCTTAATCGCACACGCCACCCAGCGGTTAATGCGCATGCGGAGCTGTAACTCGTTGACGAGCGGATGTAAGCCGAAAAACATAATAAACGGCAATAAATCCCAAAACCGCGACGCATTGAAAAGCAGGGCTAACACGCACGTACCCACGTAAGCGAGCGCATACCCTAAATAACTCCTTTTTGCAAGCGGGAGCATAAGCGCTACGCTGGAAAGCAAATACCCCGTAAAGAGCAAAATCTCCGAATATACGCCCACCGTCAAAAATATGGTCGCGAACGCACACGCGAGCGCGGATAACGCAATTTGATAGGAAGTAAGTTTCTTCATTATTTATCGCAAAAAGATTAGCCGCTGCAACCGCAACAAAGGTTGAACAGACAATTTACGCAAAGATAGGTATAACAGCAAGACAGACATTCCGAGCAAGCGCTCCCGCCCATTTGTTCGCCGTCGCCCTCGGGCATACCGCTGCGGGAATAGGGATTTTGCGTTTGTTGCGCGGACTGCTTTTCATACTCGTTTTTCGCGTTCATTTTGCCGTACGCGTTGCGGTATTTCAAGTTATCGGGGTCCATTTGCATAGCGATTTCAAGCTGCTTTTTGCTATCGTTTGTCCAATTTTTCTTGTAGAACACAACCGCTTGCAAATAATGCCACTCGGCGTTACGCTCGTTGAAATCGTCCAAAAGCGTTTGCGCGCGCGACAAATCGTCCGACTTAATGAAGCGGGTAATCTCTTCAAAAGCGTCTACCCCCTCGGTATTTTTGCTCTGTTCCTTTCTCGAAGCGTTGATTTCACGGTACGCCACGTCGATTTTCGTAAGCATTCTCGCCGCTTCGTTTCCTGCTTCGCCGTCCTGCCAACGTTCTTCCGCGTACTTTTCTTTCAACTCGCGATAACGGGCGTCGATTTCTTCGTCCGTAGCGTTCTCGCCCAAACCGAGCAATTCGTAATATTCGTTCATACTATATTCTCCCAAACCGACTTTTCCGTCGGGTTTTGACTTATTTTGATAACCGATTTTCGTAATACGTTTATCGATTAGTATCGGTGTTTTCCACCGTTTTATCCGTTTCAGCTTTTTTACAAGCGCATTTTCTTTCCCCGCTCATAACCCGTTTCGTCATTGCGGGCAAACCGCGGAGCAAAATATTATCCGACAAATCGCGGTTAAAACGGAAAGTAATTTGCGACAGGTTTTCACGAATATCAAAAAACAATGCGTTAAACGCAAAGCGCACCTCGTCGCCCACGTTCGAGCAGAGCAATTTTTCCTTACTCTCCGCTTGATAGCAAAGCACGAACGGGTTATACGCACCCTTTTTCTTATCCTTGTCGTAATCGTCGAGCGCGTCGATGAGATAAATCCATTTTCCCACCGCATAAAAAAGGTTATGCGTAAACGCCGTCGCCTTATCTTTGAGTAGGTAATCGGTAACCGCCGCCAGCATATTCGCAGTAGCGTCCGCGGCTCTGTCCAGACTTGCGATTTTTGCCTTTTCCGCCGCCGATTGCGCGGTCAGATTTTCGCGCACAATCCTTTCGATTTCGGGATAATTTTTCTTGGCGCGCTTAAAGCCTTTTTTGAAAAAGAGCCGTTTTGCGCGCCCGCCGTCGCCGTCCTCGATATCGTCGGTATATTTATAATACGCGAGCAAGGTATTCAGCGCGCCGAGCTGACAAGTGAGCTCATCCGTTTCCGCCATTTTTCGCGAACGGATACAATGGGTCAAGCAATGTTGTTTTTCTATTTTTACGTCGAGCCCGCTGATATTATGCAAAATCACGGACAGGAACGTAACGTCGTAGGAGAGCCCCATTCTCGCGGCGTTTCCGCAGGACTTGGCGATACCTTTGCAGAGCCCGCAATACATTGCCTTATACAGCGTATCGTCTTTGATGAATAAATACGGCGTATCCGCACGAACGTATCCGAACATACTTCTCCTTTTCAAGTAAAAGCAAGATTTAATAAGCTACATTATAGCATAGGCGAGCAAAAAAGGCAAACGCAAAAACGCATTTCACACGAAAACACGAAATCTTTCACCCAATTCACAAACAATTCCCGATTTTTCCCTGTTTTGCTTACTTTTTCGCTATTTTTTGCGTAGCACGCCGCCCTGCGGAAAATTACGGCTAACGCCTGATTGCGAGCGCAATCCCACTTACAAGCATCGCCTTACTCCACAAGCGAACGCCTTTTTCGGCGTTTGAGTACACAGGGGAAGAAAACCCCGAAAACGTTCGGGGTTTACGGATTTTATTTTTTATCGCCGTCGGGCACAGGTACGATATACCCGTCCGCGAACTTCAAAATCTCCGCCGACATTTTCCCCAAATCGTTATCCACGACCGACTTAAAGCGCAACGGGCGGTAACGCAAATCAAGCAAGTTTCTCGGCGGTTTCATTGCCGTAAGCAAGTTCAACCGTTTAATGCCCTTAAAGCTATCTTTGACGTCGTTGCCCGAAAGCGCATACAATACGTCTTGCGGGAACTTATAAGGATTTGCGGTAGAGAGCACGACGATAGGCGTTTTATCCCGTTTTTTCTCGTCCTCCGTTTCGAGCGTTTCTCTATATTTTTCGCATACCGCAAGGGCTACCCCCGTATGCGTATCCATTGCATAACCGTACTCTTCGAACGTTTCGTACATTGCCTCTATGGTATCGTCCTCGCTAGCGAATCCGCCGAAGAACTCCTCGTCCAACACCGCTTTTTCTGCTTGCGTAATCGAGTATTCTTTCTTTTCTGCGAGTTGTTTCATACGTTCCGCCGTGAGTTTTGCGTTTCTGCCGCTAATCTCAAAGAGCAAACGTTCTAAGTTGGAAGAAACGAGAATATCCATCGACGGGGACATCGTGCGGAAGAAATTACGCTTCACGTCGTACACGCCCTTTTCGAAGAAATCGGCGAGCACTTTATTTCGATTCGATGCACACACGAGCTTTCTTACGGGCAAGCCCATTTGCTTTGCGTACCAACCCGCCAAAATGTCGCCGAAGTTACCCGTGGGAACGACGAAATCCACCTTGTCCCCCATTTCAATTTGACGGGAAGTGAACAAATCGAGATAAGCCGAGAAATAGTACGCTATCTGCGGAGCAAGCCGTCCGAAGTTAATGGAGTTCGCGCTCGATAAGCGGATATTTTTCTCTTTGAGCTTTGCGTTAAACTCTTCGGAAGCGAACATTTTCTTCACGGCGCGTTGGCAATCGTCGAAGTTTCCTCTAACCGCCGATACAAAGACGTTATTGCCGTCTTGGATACACATTTGCAGGCGTTGCATCTTGGCTACGCCCTCGTCGGGATAGAATACCGCTACTTTCGTTCCCGCTACGTTGCGAAATCCTTCAAGCGCGGCTTTTCCCGTATCGCCGCTCGTTGCGGTTAAGATAAGGATATCCTCTTTACTGCCCGTAACTTCACAACTCTTTTTCAAAAGGTACGGAAGCACGGTAAGCGCCATATCCTTGAACGCGCACGTAGGCCCGTGGAAGAGCTCCAAAACGAAGAGCTGCCCGTCGATTTTGACAAGCGGAGCAGGGTCGCCCCCCGTAAACGTAGAATACGCCTTTTCACAAATCTCTTTAAGGTATTCCGCTCCCAAATCGTCCGCAAGGTATTTCCCGAGCACGTAAGCCGCCCGTTCGGGATAACTCATCTCAGCCATTTGCTCCATTTCCTCTATGGAAATAGCAGGAAACTTTTCAGGAACGTAAAGTCCTCCGTCCTTTGCAAGCCCTTGTACGATAGCTTCCGCACCCGTTACTTTTTCTCCCCCGCGCGTACTGATAAAATACATAACTTTTTACCTACCTTTTTTACTCTTCCTCGTGATTTTTTCGCATACTTTCTCGCGCGTTTTTTGCACGTTTTTTTCCTTTTGCTTTTTACCGTGCAAAAACGACAGTCGTTACGACTGCTCGCTAAAACGCATAGAGAAAACGCGTTCTCTTTTTCCCGCCTTAAATTATCGTAAGAGCCGAGCGGCTTGTCCCGTTCGGCTCTTAATTTTCTTTTAAGATACCGCTTAGATAAAAACGAGCTACTTAAAGATACTTCGCTACGAAATCGGGAAGTTCTTCTTTCGTCGCCGATACGGAAACGGTAATCGTCAAATTGCCATCTTTTGCTACCTTGTCGAGCATATAGAAGAACGCCGCAAGTTCTTGGACGGGCTTGCCTGCAATCCGCACTACGCCGTCGATGTATACGTACTCGTTATCGTGATTTCCCGCAATCACGCCCTTGATAAATCCGCAAAGCGCCGCTTCGCCCGCGATGTCGTATTCGCTCGTATCAATGAAACGCACTTCACGTTCCAAATCGTACATACCGCGCTTGCTGTCCGTAATGAAAATGAGATGCCCTTTTGCGCTTTCGACTTGTGCGTTCGCCGCGTCAATCATCATCTTCGTCTTGCCCGTACCCTTTGCGCCGTAAATTACTTTAATCATATCTAAAATCCTCCTTAGGATAGTTTCGTGCTCCCGAAGCCCCCGCTTTTGCGTGTTTCCCTCGGGTTTATTCTATTTTACCATATTTTTCACGTAATTTCAAGACTTCTGACAAAAAAAATTTCCGATTTCACAAACTTTTTTTACAAAAAATGTAAAACGGGCGCTCTTGCACCCGTTTTTATCGTTGTTTTTCAATGTATTCTTGGTTTATAAAGCGTTACACGCACCATTTTAGTTTCTAAAAAATCAAGCCAAAGCCTCCACGAAGCGTTTAATACGCTTTAAGCCCTCTTCCAAATCCGCTTCGCCAAGCGCGTAGGAAAGACGCACGCAGTCGTCCGCGCCGAACGATACTCCCGGCACCGTCGCGACCTTTTCCGCGTCCAAGAGCACGTCGGCAAAATCAATCGAGTTTTCGATTTTCTTGCCTTGATAACTCTTGCCGTACAGACCGCCCACCACGAGCATTACGTAGAACGCGCCGTCGGG
>JAZRBK010000396.1:0-3456 GCA_045635025.1 Candidatus Scatosoma sp. | reverse complement strand
AACTTCCTGACACAATTTTACAGGGAATATTTGCATGTTTGGAAGAAACTGGCGTGGAATTTGACCGCGCAACGCTTGGTGAAAAATTGATGGATGCAGTTATGCTGAAACCAAGTGAGTTTGAAAACCGTTTTCAATCTTTATATTTAGAAAATCCCAAAAAGGCGACGGAATGGGCAAATGCATATGCGATTCATTCCGATTACGTGAAAAAGAGCGCCATCGATAAAAATATCCGTTGGCAAGCAAAAAATGGGTTGGAAATTACCATCAATTTAAGTAAACCTGAAAAGAATAATAAGGATTTGCAAAAACAATTAACGGTGGTAAGTACGAGTTATCCCAAGTGCATTATTTGTCGTGATAATGAAGGTTATCAAAAGCCTGGTTTTTCTCGTCGTAACATGCGTACGTTGTCTATGAAACTGCACGGGAAAGACTGGTTTTGGCAATATTCTCCGTATGCGTATTTCAACGAACATGGCATTGCGATCAGCGTAGAACATACGCCGATGGTGCTTGACGATGATACGGTGGAACTGTTGTTTGATTTTGTAGAGCAGTTCCCGCATTATTTCATAGGAAACAATGCTCCGCTTCCCAGAGTAGGCGGCTCGATTTTGATGCACAATCATTTCCAAGGCGGCAACACGGTTTTACCGATGCAAAAAGCAGGATACCGTAAAGAACTGTATAGCGTAAAATATCCCAACGTAAAAGTCGGCGTGTTGGATTGGTATAACACCGCATTGCGTTTAGAAGGTGCGGATAGACATGAGATTAAAGCGCTTGCTATGGATATCGTAAATGCGTGGGAAATGTACGAAAACGCTGAACTTGATATCTTGTCCTATACGGATAAAGAACCGCACAATACGGCAAGCTGTATCGCACGCAAAACGGAAAACGGATATATATTGGATATGATTTTGCGTAATAACCGCGTCAACGAAGTACATCCCGACGGGATATTCCATGCGCATCGTGAACATCATCATATCAAGAGTGAATCCATAGGGTTGATTGAAGCAATGGGCTTATTCATTTTGCCTGCGCGTTTGAAACGTCAGCTCGCGGAAATTAAGAATTATTTAACGGGAACAGTATTTTATAGAAAAGATAAATTATCTGAGGATATGCAGATGTTTGCACCCATGATAGAACGTCTTTTGGATGAAAATGGTACGTTGTGGGGCAAACAAGCGGATAATGTAATTCGCACAGAGCTTGAACGTGTTTGTCAAAACATACTTGATAATACGGCGGTGTTTAAGAATGACGAAAAAGGGCAAAATGAATTACTGTCGTTTATGAAAGAAGCTGGATTGGATGATTGATTAAGAGGTGTATTATGAAAGTATTGGTAACTGGTGGCGCTGGTTTTATCGGTTCGCATACAGTTGTAGAATTGTTGAATGAGGGGTTTGATGTTGTCGTAATTGATAATCTTTCTAATGCAAATGAAGAATCGTTAAAGCGTGTCGAAGAAATTACGGGAAAGAAAGTTGAGTTTTACAAAGCAGACGTGCGCGATAGAGATGCACTTGAAGAAATCTTCAAGACGCATCAATTCGATTGGGTAATTCATTTTGCAGGCTATAAGGCTGTTGGCGAAAGTGTAGCAAAACCCATTATGTATTACGATAATAACCTGTATTCCACATTGGTTTTAATTGAAACAATGGAAAAATACGGGGTTAAGAATATTGTTTTCTCTTCTTCTGCCACGGTATACGGCAATCCCGAAAGATTGCCGATTGACGAGGATTGCCGTTTAACTACGACAAACCCTTATGGGGCAACAAAACTGATGCAAGAAGATATTCTTCGTGATTTGTGGAATGCGGACCATTCTTGGAATATTGCGATTTTGCGTTATTTTAATCCTGTTGGCGCGCATGAAAGCGGAAGAATCGGCGAAGATCCCAAAGGAATTCCCAACAACTTAATGCCTTACGTTGCGCAGGTTGCCAGCGGTAAATTAAAGCAAATTGGGGTGTTTGGAAACGATTATCCTACGGCAGACGGTACGGGCGTAAGAGATTATATCCACGTTGTGGATTTAGCGAGAGGACACGTTGCAGCGATAAAGGCCTTGAAAGATGGGAAACTTGGTATTTACAATTTAGGTACGGGTAACGGATATAGTGTTTTAGATATGATTCACGCTTTCGAAAAAGCGTGTGGGAAGACGTTACCATATGAGATTAAACCTCGTCGTGGGGGCGATGTACCAGCGTGTTATGCGGCAAGTGAAAAAGCCGAAAGAGAATTGGGCTGGAAGGCTGAATACGATTTGGAGAAAATGTGTAAAGACCAATGGAATTGGCAGAAGAATAATCCGAATGGTTATGAGGATTAAAGGTCGAATATGAAGAAAGAAGTATTTGGAAAAGTTGACGGAAGAGAAGTATATAAATACACGCTTGTAAGAGATAACGTTTCGTTGGACATGCTGGACTTTGGTGCGACGATACAAAGTTTATTTGTGGACGGAATAAACGTCGTACAAAGTTTTGAAAAAGCGGAAGATTATAAAGTTCGCGGCGGCTATGTATGCGGAGCAATCGGACGTGTTGCTAACCGTATTGCAAAAGCGAAGTTTTCGTTAAACGGACAAGAATATCAGCTTACGAAAAACGAGGGCGAAAATCAGCTTCACGGTGGTTTGCAAGGATTTCACCACAAGTTTTATGAGGTGGAAGAAATTGAAAACGGCTTAAAAATGACTTGTAGCTCTTCTGATGGCGAAAATGGATATCCCGGACGACTTGTTTTTAGCGTAGAATTTATTTTAACAGGTAGAACGTTGCGTATAGAATACTCTGCTATTTCCGATAAGGATACGGTATGGGCGCCTACGCATCATTTTTATTTTAATATGAATGGACCTATTGGGTATGCAAATTCCAATCAGCTTACAATCTATGCCGACTACTACACGCCTGTGGATAGCGAGTTAATCCCGCTTGGCTATAAGACCGACGTAACCGGAACTCCGTTTGATTTCCGCAAGGGGAAAAGAGTTGATAAGGATAAGACGGAATTGGGGATTTACGACCACAATTTTATGTTGAATGGCAATCACGCCGCGACAATGGTTGGAGATATATCTGGATTGAAGATGGAAATTTATACGGATATGCCTGCGATGCAAATGTATACGGGCGCAGGCGTAGAAGAAACTCGAAATGCAGAAACACTTGCCGATAGAGGCGGTGTAGCGTTAGAGCCGCAGTTTGCACCAAATGCAATCAATATAGCAGGGCTTGAAAAGCCGATATTAAAAGCGAATGAAATGAAAAAACATTATATACGTTTAGAGTTTTAATGTTTAAAAACCAATGCAATACACAATAACAAGGAGAATAACAATTTGCGGTGGAAGAAAGACCGCGCCGGGCTCCGTATAAAACACAATTTAACATAGTAAATCGAATAAAAATGTAAAACATC
>JAZRBK010000395.1:0-7177 GCA_045635025.1 Candidatus Scatosoma sp. | reverse complement strand
CGGAAATGACGGATAAAATTATCGCGGAGCTTTGAAAATGAGCGAACGGATTTTGAAAACTATATACGACGAGCTGTGCTTGACGAGCGTCTTTCGCGGCGTTTTGAAAAAACCGCTTTTCCAAGCCTTTTCCGCTTACTGCGAAACGGCGGTAAAATCGGAAAAAGAACGTGCGTACGCTGCGTTCGTTTCGGAAATCTACGAAAACGGGAACGGCTCTTTGACGGAACTCGTGCAAAGGCTCGTTTTCGAGGATGAAAACGTGTTCATCAAAAGTGCGGCGCAGGGGAAACGGGTAGCGAAATGCGTGGAGAATGCGGCGAAAAAAGAGCTTGCGCTCTTTTCGGCGTTTGCGAAAATCACGCCAGCCGATTTTGCTTTGGATATGGGCACGGCAGAGGACAAGCTCCCCTTGTACGACACGTTCAACGCAGACATGGTGCGCTCGTTTAAGAAAAGAATACAGGAAATCGGCAAATACGGCTACGGGATTTTTTCATCGAGCGGTATGTTCCGACTTTCCGACGACAAGCAAATCGAACCGATTGTCAGCGCGGACAAAATCAATATGGATACGTTTATCGGTTACGAGCAAGAGCGCGGGCAAGTGGTGGAAAACACCCGTGCGTTCGTGCAGGGCAGACCCGCCGCGAACACCTTGCTTTGCGGGGACGCGGGTACGGGAAAGTCCTCTACTGTAAAAGCGGTGGCGAACGCGTTTTTCGACGAGGGCGTGCGCCTTATCGAGTTGCGGAAAGACCAACTTAGATATCTGCCGTACGTTATGGGCAAAATCAGCGGAAACCCGCTTAGGTTTATTATCTTTATCGACGATTTGGCTTTCAACAGGAGCGATGACAATTTTAGTATGCTCAAAGCTGCATTAGAGGGTTCGGCGAGCGCAAAGGCGGATAACGCCGTCATTTACGCCACGAGCAACAGACGGCACATTATCAAAGAAAGCTTTTCCGACAGGGACGGCGACGACGTGCATAGGAACGATACTTTGCAAGAAACGTTGTCTTTGTCCGAACGGTTCGGGCTCGTCGTGCTTTTTTCTAAGCCGAATAAACAGCTCTATCTTGAAATCGTGCGCGAATTGGCGGAAAAACACGGCGTTACCCTGCCGCAGGCAGAGCTCGACGTACAGGCGGAAGCGTTTGCGCTCCGTAAAGGAAACCGCTCGGCGCGCTGTGCGGAGCAGTTTATCGCAAGTCTGCTTTAACGGAGCGTTTGCTTTTTAGAACGGTATTGGAAGAAACGGGCTACACGGCTACGTGGGAGCGTGCTACGCGAAAGGGCGCGTTGCGCGTAAAAGCAGGGAAGAGAATTGACGAGAAAGGGATTGACAAGTTTTAATACGATAAGTTTGAAGTTACCATAAGAGAGGTGAAATTATGCTTACGATTGACAACGTATACCGCGCGAGTAACGCGCTGAAAGAGGTTATCCGCAAGACGGACGTTATTTATGCACCCAAGCTTGCCAAAGGTGCGGATTTGTATCTCAAAACGGAAAATCTGCAAATTACCGGTTCGTTTAAGGTGCGCGGCGCGTACTATAAAATGACCCGCCTTACTGACGAGGAAAGGAAACGCGGCGTTATCGCTTGTTCGGCTGGTAACCACGCGCAGGGCGTTGCGTTAGCGGCGCAAAAAAACGGGATTAAAGCCGTGATTTGCTTGCCCGACGGCGCTCCGATTTCTAAGGTTGAGGCGACGAAAAGCTACGGCGCGGAAGTGTGTCTTGTCGAGGGCGTTTACGACGACGCTTATCAAAAAGCCCTTTCGCTCCGCGATGAAAAGGGGTATACGTTCATTCACCCCTTTAACGACGAGGACGTTATCGCGGGACAGGGTACGATTGCGCTTGAACTCATCGAGCAAATCCCCGATATGGACGCCGTTATCGTGCCTATCGGCGGGGGCGGGTTGATTGCAGGGCTTGCGTATACCGTCAAGACGTTGAACCCCAAAGTCAAAGTTTACGGCGTACAGGCGGCGGGTGCTCCGTCTATGCGCGACTCGGTTGCGCACGGGCGGATTGAACAGCTCGCTTCCGTTTCGACGATAGCCGACGGTATCGCCGTGAAAAAACCCGGCGATTTGACGTACGAGCTTTGCCAAAAATACGTGGACGAAATCGTTACGGTAACCGACGACGAGATTTCGGCGGCTATCCTTGCGCTTATGGAACAGCATAAGCTTGTTACCGAGGGGGCAGGTGCGGTAGCCGTTGCGGCGGCAATGTTCAAAAAAGTACCTATTGAGGGGAAAAAAGCGGTGTGCTTGCTTTCGGGCGGGAATATCGACGTTACCATTCTTTCGCGTGTGATTAAGCGCGGGCTTTTGATGTCGGGCAGAAGCTGTCAACTGATGATTGAACTCGTGGATAAGCCCGGGCAACTGAAAAACGTTTCCCGTATTATCGCCGACCTTGGCGGGAACGTCATAAGCGTATACCACGAGCGTGCGAACGAGGGTTCGGACGTCAACGGGTGTTATTTGCGGATTGTTTTGGAAACGAGAAACTTCGAGCATATCGCGCAAATTAAAAAAGCGTTGACCGATTTTGGGTTCAAGCTTTTATAAACCTCTTTCGCGCGGCGAGCGTGGCGAGCGTAAAGTGTAAGACGGAAAAAACCGAAAGATAAATACGAAAAACAAGGAGTAAAGAATATGGAACTTAAAAAAGTAGCGACGGAGAAAGCACCTGCGGCAATCGGACCGTATTCCCAAGCGGTTATTTGCGGAGATATGGTATTCACTTCGGGGCAAATCCCTATCAATCCCGCAAGCGGAAACGTAGAAGCGGTAACGATTGTAGAGCAATCCGAACAAGTAATGAAAAACCTTGGAGAAGTATTAAAGGCGGCGGGAAGTTCGTTTGAAAAAGCGGTAAAGACAACCTGCTTTTTAGCGGATATTGCCGATTTTGCGGCGTTTAACGAGGTGTATGCGAAATACTTCACGACGAAGCCTGCAAGAAGTTGTGTAGCAGTCAAAGATTTGCCCAAAGGCGTGAAAGTCGAAGTGGAGGTTATCGCGACACTTTAATGGAGCGCTCTTGGCGTTAGCCTTCTTTTAGGGGGATTTTGGAAGGAGAGGGATATGAAAATCGGCGTATCGTCGTACAGCTTTGCGGGTTATATCGACGAATTGGAAGAAAATACGGGCAAAAAATGCGATTATTTTCACCTTTGCGATAAAGCGAAAGAGCTTGGATTCGACGGCATTGAGTTTGTCGGGTTGGGCTTGAAAGAGCTTGTTGAAGAGGGGAAAGAATTAGAGGTAGCTAAGGAAATCCGCGCCTATTGCGAGAAGATAGAATTGCCCGTCATCGCGTACACGGTAGGGGCAAATCTGCTTGCGGACGATGTGAAAGCGGAAATAGACAGATTGAAAAAACAAATCGACGTAGCCGCTGCATTGGGTGCGCCGTTGTTTCGGCACGACGTCTTTTACGCATTGAAAGACGAGCCGCTTTATAATTATCGTAAAGCGATAGAAGAGGTTGTGCCGCTCGTAAGAGAACTTACGGAGTACGCTAAGGCAAGAGGGGTGCGTACCTGTACGGAAAACCACGGCTTGATTATGCAAGACGCTACGCGCGTAGAAGAGTTGATTTTGGCGGTCAATCACGAAAATTACGGTTGGCTTTGCGATATTGGCAATTTCCTTTGCGTGGACGAAAATCCCGCGCAATCGGTGGGGATTGCCGCGCCCTACGCCGTGCACGTGCACGTGAAAGATTTTCTTTTCAAAAGCGGGGATTTTGCTATGCCGAGCGGATTTATGAAAACGCGCGGTGGGAATTATTTGCGTGGAACGATACTCGGACACGGTATCGTGCCCGTGGGGAGCTGTATCAATGCGCTGAGAAGAGCGGGCTACGACGGGTGGGTTTCCTTGGAGTTCGAGGGAAAAGAAAGAACGCTGGACGCATTGAAATGCGGGCGGGAAAATCTGCAAGCGATTTTGTTGCAAAACAACTAACGCATAGGGCAGGTACGCGTTGAAAGTGTAGTAGATATAGTTGCGTGTAAATCAAATAGAATAATTTTATCCATAAAAATAGGGTTTCCGAATTGATTCGGAAGCCCTAAAACTTTTTATGAGATTTTCAAAAATGATGAGATTATTAGTTGAAAGGTTTTTCCACAACAGTCGTGCCGTAGTCCGTGCACTTCATTTCAGAAACGACGACTTCGTCTACGCTCGTGGAAACGCCCTCTACTTTCATATCAAGCGTCAAGTTAATATCTTGTCTTACACCCGACAAAACGCCGTTTGCTACGTAATATTTTGCAAACATATCAATCGTCATATCGTCGAGGTATTGGCTAACCGTCGGGTCGCTAGCAAGCGTTTCGTTGACGTACTGTCTTGCGTTTTCTTCTGCAAGCGCGCAACGGTAATCCGTCTTGGTGAAGTAGGTGTAATCAAGGAATTGCCCGTAGAACGGTCTTAATTCTTCCAAACTATTAAAGCCGATTTGGTAGAGGTCGCCCTTATTCCAAGAGGTGCTCTCTTCCGACGTTTTTGCGTAGCATACGTTTTGCCCGTCTACGACTTCGATATACGCCGCAAGGTACGGGTCGGTAACAAGCCCCATATCGCCCGTGTCTACCGCGCCTTCGCTCTCGTCGCTGATTCTTTGTTCAAGATAAATCTTGTCGTTGTCGTATTTAATCGTTTGGTTTAATTCATAGGTATACGAATAAACTTTAATCTTCATAACCTTTACGACTGCTTCGATTTTCGTCGTATACGTCAACGTGCAGTTTACGTAGTTGTCGCTATCGAAAATAGAATCGTAGTAGCTCTTCGTTACCGTTTCGCCCGTGATGGGAGCGGGGGAGTAGTATTTGAAGTTGGTGGGATATTTAATAATGTAAATATCTACCGTTCTCGACGTGTCGAGAGTATCCGCCGTTTTCGCTACGGAAGAAATGCTGCTCTCTTTTGAGTAAGTAACGGAAAGTTTTTCAACTTCTTGAAGACCTTCTCTGTCCGCGTCGGAAAGCGCGAGCGCTGCTACTTCTTCGCCCGAAAGCGTGCCTTGCGATTGCGTGTTCGTGATTACGACGTCCTCGTTCCCGGTAAGTTCTACTTCGATAAAGTCTTCCGCCGCGTCCTCTTTGGTGGTGTACGAGTGGCTGGAAATCGCACCTTTATATGTATCGGAGCACCCGCCAAGGCTATCCATGAACTCTTGGTGTGCCTTTGCTTCTTTCTTGTCCGCTTTGTTACAGCCTACCGCAAAAACAAGCGAGAATGCCATCGTTAAAGCAAATACTTTCGTGAGATTTTTCGTGAGCTTCTTGTTTTTCATAATAAACTCCTTAAATAATGATAAATTAGATTTTGATAAGCCTTGTCTATTTTCGGCTATTATATATTCATTATATAGTTTTTCAATTATTTTGTCAAGGGAATGAGGGAAATACTTTTTGTGTATTTGGTGGATTTTTCGAATGGGTTGTTCCGCTTATGTGCGCGGTAAATACGATTGCGAGCGGTATTCGCTAGGGGATAAACCCGTATGTTTTTTGAAGAAGCGGCTGAAATAGTTTTGGTCGGCAAAGCCGCACTTGTCCGCGATTTCGCTAACCGTATACCCTTCTCTTAGCAGGTAATCTTTTGCGTAAAGTAGACGCAGAGAATCTCTGTATTGCATTGGCGGAGTCTTGAATACGCGCAAAAAAAGATGTCGAAAATGCGGAACGCTTAAATGGCAAACGGAAGCAAGTTTTATAAGGGAGATTTCTTCGTTCCAATGCGTTTCCAAATATTCTTTCGCGGGAGCGAGCTTTTCGTGCAATCGGCTTTGTTTGAGTGGGATTTGCTTGGCGATGAAATTGTGTAATAACCCGTATAAATCGGCTATCGCCCGCACGCGATACCCTGCGCCTTTTTCCGCCCAAACCGAGGCGATTTCCTCAAAGGTATTTAACTGATAGCCGCTCCAATCCTCTTTTTTTAGCAACGTCGTTTGCTTTTCCATAAAGACTTTTCGTGCTATATCCCCGTCGATAGAGGAGCGGGACAAAAGGAAATTAACCGTATAATGTTCGCAAACGCTTGGGCAGGTGACGACGTACTTATCGTCGGGCTTTAATAAAAACGTATCGCCCGCTTTTACGTGTAACGTTCTCCCGTCGTAAAAGCGGTATTCAAGCGCTCCGGAAAGGATATGGACGAGCCCGTGTGCCTTTCTCCCTTTGGGGCAATCGTAAATTGATTGTAAATTGTAGGTGCAACGGTGCGCAACGACGATATTCTTTATTAAAAAGGAGAAGTCGTCGATTTTTTGAGCGGTCTGCACGGTGTATTCCATAACGTACCTGCCAAACTTTTCTTGTTTTTATTATACCGAAATAAAATACCTCTTGTCAAGTAAAGTTGTGTAAAAAAAGACTTTTTGTGCTAACAAAAGGACAAATAGACTATGGTTTTTTCCGTCTTGGAATGTTATAATGGAAGAAAAACGAACAACAAGGAGAAAAGATATGTTGGAAAGGAAGGTACAAAGAAAGGCGAAGATTGCGTTTTTTTGCGTTGGACACGCGACGTATTGGGGACAATTTGAGGGGCTTTTAGAAAGTCTTTTGGATTACCATCAAGACGTGAAGAAGTTGATTGCGGAAAACGAGGTGGAAATCGTCGATTACGGTATGGTGGATTCCAACCAAAAAGCGTATGACGTTTCCGTAAAGATAAACGCCGAAAATCCCGATTTGATTATTTGTGATATGGTTACGTATGCGACGTCGTCTACGTTTACGCCGATTATTCAAAACGTAACTGCGCCCGTGATTTTGGTCGCTTTGCAACCGCTCGATTGTTTGGATTATACCAAGGCGAATACGTTTATGCAACTCCAAAACGATAATATTTGCTCCGTGCCCGAGTTTATGTGCGCGGCGGAACGCTTAAATAAAAAAATTGCCGACGTCGTTATCGGAAAGCTTTACGACGACGAGAAAGCAAAAGCGGAAATTGCACAATGGTGTGATATTGCCAAAGTGCTCAACGGATTAAAGGGTGCAAGAATCGCTTTAATGGGACACGTAATGGAGGCTATGTACGATATGCATTGCGACCCTGCTGCGATAACCTCCGCGTTCGGCGTGCACGTACCCTTGATAGAAATCGATACGTTGACGGAGATTATA
>JAZRBK010000394.1:0-5032 GCA_045635025.1 Candidatus Scatosoma sp. | reverse complement strand
AAGACGTAAACGGCGTTATCACGAGCGAACGAATCGACGGGTCGCAAAACGCTTATTTGTTAGAAAAACCGCTTCTTGAAAACGGCAAACATTGCCTCGGTTGGGAGATAGACGGAAAGTTGTATCCGATTGGCGAAACGGTTGAATTAAACGGCAAAAATATAACCTTGAAAGCGGTTACGCTTGACTTTGGCTTATCAGACGGGGTGTCTATTCGTTATAACAAAGCAAATGCGAGCGGGTCGGGTATACGCTTTTCGGCGGAGATTGCCACGGTGAATCTTCCTACGGGTTTAAAAGAAATTGGAATTATCGTAATGCCGAGCGATTTATTAACCGAGGAAGATTTCGTTTGGGAAAATTACCAATCGTCAAACGGGGCGAAACGCTTTTCCATTCCCGTAGAGGAAATTGCACTGGAAGAAGAACGCTTTACCTTATACGCAAGTGTTCTTTCCGTGTTGGAAACGAATTACAACCGTCCGTTTGTCGCCCGCGCGTACACGCTCACTGCGTATTTTGATAACGAAGAAAGATACGTATGGGAAGACAAAACGGTCGAAACCTCCGTTTACGAAGTGGCTTCTAAAATATTGGAAAAGGATATGAGCGTGCAAAGTTGGCAGGAAGGGATTTTAGAAAGTTACGTAAATAAAGTCGTCGATATTACTTACGACGGAGTTACGGCTACGGTTGTAAATGCGACGGATAATCCCGCTATTGAAAATGCTATCGTGAAAGTTGTCGATAATCAAGTTACGATGATGCTGACGACGGAAACGACGGGGTTTTGGGCGATTTTATATAACGGACAGCGCATAAAATCCGCTTATCAATCGTATAACAACGGCACACTTACGATTGTGTTCACACTTGAATTGGAGGTGGAATAATATGAAAAAGAATTATTTTATTCCGCAAATAACCGTGAAAAACTTAGGCGAAAAGGAAGTTTTAACGGCAAGCGTAGAAGTAGCATATGCCGACGATTGGAGGGAAGACGACTTGTTTTTCGAGTTTATTCTTGAATAAATAAAGCGCATAATCAAAAAGAAGATTTCTCACAAAAAAAAGTAACACTTTCCCTTGACAATTTTAAGGAAAAGTGTTATTCTTTAATTGTGAAAAATCCGCCAATAAAACGCGGGATTGATTGCGGTAGAATAACCGTCATAGGAAGTTATAGAAAAAGAAAAACGCTCCGATAAAAACCGAAGCGTTTGGCAGGGGGTGTAAGACTTGAACTCACCTCTTTGGTTTTGGAGACCAAGGCACAACCTCTATACCAACCCCCTAACAACGTAGCTATTATATAATAAAAAAACAGATTTGTCAAATATTTTTCGTTGGAAACTGCGGAAAATATTTAAGAAATTAGAAAAAAGTAGGTAAAAGATGAAAAAGACGGTCGTCTTGTATACGGACGGGGCTTGTTCGGGAAATCCCGGGCTCGGCGGGTATGCGGGGATTTTAATTTACGGGGACGTAAAGAGGGAGTATAACGGCGGAGAAATCCAAACGACGAATAACCGTATGGAGGTTATGGCGGTCATTGTGGGGTTGAAACGTCTGAAATACCCTTGTAAAGTGGAAGTTTACAGTGATTCCGCGTATACCGTGAACGCATTTTCTGAGGGTTGGATTTACGGTTGGAAACAAAAAAATTGGAAGCGCGCGGACGGAAAGCTCGTTCAAAACGTGGATTTATGGGAAGAGCTCTATTCGCTAACGCAAATCCACGAAGTAACCTTTCATAAGGTAGCGGGGCACGCGGATAACGAGCTAAATAACCGTTGCGACGAATTGGCTCGTGCGGCGATAACGGAACTACGTAAAACGCTACCCAACGATACGGTAGAAGAAAACGCAGAGGATTAACCGACTAATATTTTTCGATTATCGTAGCATACTATATTCATAATAAACGGATAAAAGATAGCAGTTGGAAACGCAGAGGCAAAAAGGTGAAAGAAAGAGCAAGCGACAAAAAAGTAATATTGGGGGTTCTGACGGTTGTCGGACTTTTTTCCGCGTGTATCGTTTTTTCGATATTGGACGTTTACGGGGTTAAGATTGCGTTTATTCAAAAAAATACGCTGCTGTTTTCGTTGCTTTCCGCCGCTCTTTTATCGGTTATCGCTGTTTTTTCCATTTGTTTTTTGTGCTATAAAAAAGAAGTTCTTTTCCGAGCGTCGATAAGCGTATTCGTATTCGTGCTCTTTTGTCTTGTGTTAATTTTTATCTTCCAAAAAACAGGTTTTTTTGAAATAGCACGCAACGAAGAAACATTACGGAAATATTTAGAGGGAGTAGGCATATGGATGCCGCTTGCCTTTATTTTGCTTCAATATTTTCAAGTAATACTGCTGCCGATACCGGGAGTAGTAAGTATGGTGGTGGGCATAGCCTTATTCGGTCCTGTGAAAACGGTATTATATAGTTTATGCGGGATTTTGCTCGGTTCGTTTACGGCGTTTTTTATCGGCAGAAAGCTGGGTTATAAAGCGGTCGTTTGGATGGTGGGAAAAGAAACGCTGAATAAATGGCAAAAGAAGATTAAAGGGAAAGATAATTTTATCTTAACAATTATGTTCTTTATGCCGTTTTTTCCCGACGATATTCTTTGTTTTATAACAGGACTTTCTTCTATGACTACGAAATACTTTTCGATTATGATTATCCTTGCCCGTATCGTATCTTTGACTGCTACTTGTATTTCTATCAGTTTTATTCCCTTCAGGAGTTGGTGGGGGCTTTTAATTTGGGGGATAATCTTGCTCGTTGTGGTAGTCGGATTTATATTCGTTTACAAGCATATGGATAGAGTTCATTCTTATTTCGTAAAAACGTTTCCGCGGGCGCAGAAAAAGGAAAATGAGAAAACAAACGATAATAAAAGCCTCAAAGCTTAATAATTTTACTTCCCGAAGAAATCGTTTCTTTGGGATTTTTTCTATTTTTTTTGTGAATCATTCAATAAATGAAAATCTGTAAAAAAGATTCTTTCATTTGCTTGCAATTTAGAATGAATTGTTGTATAATGTTAATTAGTGGAAAGTTGTCAAAAAAATGGATTTTTTGCATTTTTGAGGCTCAATTTCTTGGAGGATACTTTATGGATAAAATACAATTACTGCAAGAAAGAAAAGCAAAGATTTTGTCTGCGGGGGAAGAAATCCGTAGCCATATCAATGCGCTCGTCGATGAACAAAGTTTCGTTGAATTAGCCGCGTTTAGCTTTTCGAAAAACGACTTTTACGGAGAGGACGCTACGGGCGAGGGGGTTGTTACCGGCTTTGCTACCATTAACGGCTATCCGTTCTACGTCGTAGCGCAAAATTACAAAGTTTTAGACGGCGGTATGAGCAAGGCAAGCTGCGACAAAATCGTAAAATGCCTTGAAGCGGCTGAAAAGAACGCTACGCCCGTCGTATATTTGCTCAATACGCACGGCGTTCAAGTCGGAGAGGGCGTAACCGTACTCGAAGGACTCGGCAAAGTTCTTATGAAAGCTACGCAACTGAAAGGAAGCGTTCCGCAATACGTCATCGTAAACGGTGAGGTATACGGTTCGGCGGCGATGGTAGCGGCGATTGCGGATTTCACGTTCTTTGTGGAAGGAAAGAGCGTACTTGCTATCAACTCTCCTTTCGTGTTGTCGGCAAAAGCAGGAAAGACCCTTTCCAAAGAGGAAGTCGGCGGAGCGGCGGCGTTGCAAAAAACGGGTGTTCCTTCTTTCGTTGTTGCGGATTTGCAAACGGCAAAAGGATATATTGCTACGATTAGCGAAATCCTCGACGTGCCTTTCGTGGATGCGGAATTGAACGAATCCGTGCCCGTACTCAACGAATGTGTTACGGCGGATACTTTGGCGGGGATTTTCGATTGCTACGTAGAAGTTGGAAGCTCGTATGAAACGGAAGTGAAAACCGTTTTGGGCAGAATCGGCGGTATTGCCGTAGCGGCGGTTATCTTTGACGGCGGCGAAAACGGTGTAGAGCTCAACGCAGCAAAGCTTGCAAAGATTAAGAGTTTTGCATTCTTTGCTTCCTGTCAGGAATTGCCGTTTATCACGTTCGCGGACGTTAAGGGCGTAGCGCCTACGACTTGCGTTAACAATAGTCAAGCAATGAAACTTGCTGCGGAATATCTTGCCGTTCTCGATTCGATGAACGCGGCGAAAGTGGCAGTCGTTTATAAAAAGGCAATCGGACTTGGTTATTCGTTGTTTGCTTCTAAATCGGTAGGTTTTGATTACACTTGTGCATTTGCAAATGCGTCCATTTCCCTTTTCGATAGCGTTCAGGGCGCAGAGATTGAATTGAGCGGTGCAGACGTAGACAGAACCGCACTTGCCGCAAGATACGCCGATGAAAACGCCGACCCTGTAAACGCGGCGAAAGAAGGGTATCTCGACGCGATTATTGAACCTCAATTCGTAAAACAATATTTGATTGCTTCGTTGCAAATGTTAGCGAAGTAAAGGCGGTGTAAAAATGTTGATGAGTTTATTGACAAGCACCGTTGATAAAGCGCGTACCGTAGAAATTAGTGAGGCTGCTTTATATGCACTTCTCGGTTTTTTGGTCGTTCTCTCAGGAATTATCGTTTTAATCTTTTGCGTATGGTTAATCGGCAAGATAATGTCGAGCGCAAAGGGCGGTAGTGCAAAAGCAACCACCGCAGTTAAAACGGAAAGCAAACCCGAGCCTAAACCCCAAGCGGTAGCAACGGAAGCGAGCGACGAGATTTCAGACGAAACTATCGCGGTAATTATGGCGGCAATCGCGGCATATTACGAGAAAAACAATCCCAAATGTGAGTTTACGGTAAAAAGAATAAAGAAGTTTAAGGAGAAATATTATGCGTAATTTTGTTATCACTGTTAATGGAAAATCTTATGAAGTAGGCGTAGAAGAAGTAGGCGGAAGCGCACCCGTTATGGCAAGCGCTCCCGTAGTTAGTGCTCCCGTTGTAGCGCAAGCCCCCGCTGCTCCCGTAGCGGCAAAAGCGGCTCCCGCGCCTGCACCTG
>JAZRBK010000393.1:0-1335 GCA_045635025.1 Candidatus Scatosoma sp. | reverse complement strand
ACAGAACGACATGGCTACGATCCGACTTTGGTTCGCGAGCGAATGGTCGGGAATCAGCGAAGCTTTCCACGAACGGGGAGCAAATTATCTGTACGCGCTTTTCTGCGTGGTACTGCTTTTTATCGTTGCTTATTTTTATTTCTTTTTCGAGGATAGAGAGGTTTTACAAAAGGGGAAACTGACGGCGCTCGTATTCACGGTTTTGGACCTTTATTTGGTTGCGGCGTGCTTGATAGGGTATAACTTAGCTATTTACGCCCGTCCCGTTGCGCTCGTAGCGTTGCTTATCTTCGTGCTTATCGGACGGAGAACGGCTATCTTTATGAATATCTTCTGCGCGCTGCTCGTATTCGTCATCGATATGTTCGCCGTGCCCGAATCGATAGTGAACGCAAAAGAATGTTATTCCTCCCTCATCATAGCCTTTTCAGTGGGTATGATAGCCATTTTCTTCGGTAACAAGAGCAAGACCCGTTTCCGTATTATCGCTATCGGGGTATTTATCGTGATTCCCATCGACCTCGTTATCTTTCTTTTGGAAATCACGGGGCTCGTGCGTGCGGGCACGGATATTGTGGGCGAGGTTTCTTCTTTCCAAAGAATTATTACGCAAATGGGTTACGGGGTATTCGGCGGCGTGATGTCTACCGTTATCTATATCGCGATTTTACCCGTCTTTGAAAAGATGTTCAACTGCTTAACCGTCTACCGTCTGCGTGAACTTACCAGCTCCGATTCCCGCATTTTGAGAAAGCTCAAAGCGGAAGCGCCTGGAACGTATAACCACTCTACAATGGTAGCCCAACTTGCGGAGGCGAGCGCGGCGGCGATTGGCGAAAACCCCGATTACGCGCGTGCGGCGGCGCTCTATCACGACGTCGGCAAGCTCCATTATCCCCAACATTTCACGGAAAATCAAGGGGATTATAACCTGCACGATGCGCTCACGCCCGAGCTTTCCGCGGACATTATCCGTTCGCACGCAAAGGACGGGTATACGCTTATCCGCAACCACCATTTGCCCGAGTTTTTAGCGGACGTTGCGCTCGAACACCACGGCACGATGCCTATCCGTTATTTTTACGCAAAGGCGCTGAAAATGACGGACGGGGAACTGAATATCGAAGACTTCTCGTATATGGGTCCCAAGCCGCAGACAAAAATCGCGGCAATCATAATGATAGCGGACGCATCGGAGGCGGCGGTGCGGGCGGTAGGCGCGCGTACACCCGACGAGGCGGAAAAAGCAATCCGCGCGGTTATCGAAGAGCGTATGGATTTGGAACAATTCGCCGAATGTGATATTACGATGGCGGATTTAACGAAAATCCGACT
>JAZRBK010000392.1:0-1055 GCA_045635025.1 Candidatus Scatosoma sp. | reverse complement strand
ATATCGAACTATATCGACCCCACGGCGCACCCAAAAAGCAAAAACCCACAGCGTTATCGCCGTGGGTTTTGCTGGTGCACCGTAAGAGGT
The DNA here is from genome assembly GCA_045635025.1 of Candidatus Scatosoma sp. Lineage (GTDB taxonomy): Bacteria > Bacillota > Clostridia > Christensenellales > Borkfalkiaceae > Scatosoma. Next base: position 965 of record JAZRBK010000392.1, on the reverse strand, counting down.
TCGAACTCCTAGCCTTCGGTTCCGTAGACCGACGCTCTATCCAGTTGAGCTAACAGTGCTTTTTGACGATGTATTGATAAGAAAGACACTTAAATTAAGGCTCGCTCATCAAATTGCTTATACAGTATAAGCCTTTTTTTGTGTTTTGTCAACCGTTTTTATGCCGTTTTCTGCGATTTATATAAAAATCTCTTTGAATATTTCCTTGAAAAATCCCACCCTCCTTTTGCGGATAGTGGGATTTTCGTATTCGATAGGTTTTTTATACGGGCGCTCGCCCGTGTGTGCGCGTTACGCGCAACAAATATTATTTTACAACCGAGAACTTATATACCGTCGTTTCGTCGTATTTTTCGCCTGCTTTGAGTACCGTCGAGGGATACTCGGGGCAGTTGGGGGAATTGGGATAACCCTGCGTTTCCAAGCAAAGTGCGCAGTGCCGTTTGTAACGCTTCTTGCCCTCAAAACCCTCCTGTCCGCAAGCCGTATAAAGTTGTACCGCCGGCAACGTCGTATAGCAGTCCATTCTTCTGCCTGTTTCGCTATCGTATACGTAGGCGAAATGCTCCAACCCGTGCTCGGTTTTACGTTCTAAGCAGTAATTGAAATCATACCCACCGCACATTTTAATAAACTCCGCCTCCGAGAACATATCCTCGCCAAGCTTCTTCGCGGGGAAAAAGCTATAAGGTGTTTTGTCGATAGCCATAATTTCGCCGTGCGGTATGAGTTCTTTGTCTACGGGCGTAATCGCGTGCGATTGAATCATAAGTTCGTGGTTAAGGACGGTGTCCTGCCCGCCGATATTGAAGAAAGAATGATTGGTTAAATTGCAAACCGTGTCTTTATCCGTCGTTGCTTCATAACGGATAATCAGCTCGTTCTCGTCCGTGAAACGGAAAGAAACGCATACGGAAAGTTCGCCTGGGAAACCGCCCGCTCCGTCGGGGGAGACGTGGCGCATT
>JAZRBK010000391.1:0-3264 GCA_045635025.1 Candidatus Scatosoma sp. | reverse complement strand
ACAGCTCTGACCACTGAGCTAAAGGCCCACGCCATTGACGGGCGTGCCGTAAGCACAACGCTTGACTATAATAAACGATTTGAATAGAAAAGTCAAGTGATTTTGGTAAAAAACGCAAAAAAAAGTTTTTCGTCAAAAGGATTTTTTTTTCGACCTGTTCTTTCAAAATATTTGCGCGGCGATTTTTTAGAATAGTGTCGTACCGATTTTTAGGAGGTGGAGAGAATGGAGATACGTTCAAGCTATCAAAGCGATACGCTATTTATAGCGCTGCAAGGCGAGATGGACGAACATTCTGCGGGTAGTGCTCGGCGGATAACGGACGGATTGGCGCAAAGATACGCTACGAGTAAGAAAGCGATTTTTGATTTGGGCGAAGTGTCGTTTATGGATTCGACGGGGATAGGTTTTTTAATCGGGCGTTATAAAACGTTTCAACGCTACGGGGTACCCGTGTACGTAACGAACCCGTCGAGAAACACGGATAAAATATTATCGATGAGCGGAGTATACACGCTCATTCCACGCATATAACGTATAGAACGGAGGTCAAAAAATGGAAAATTATATGAAACTGGAAATTGCGGCAATCGGCGAAAACGAAAGTTTTGCACGTAGCGCCGTAGCGGCGTTTGCGCTAACGCTTAATCCTACGCTTACCGACTTATCCGACGTCAAAACCGCGGTGAGCGAAGCGGTTACCAACAGTATCGTACACGCTTACGCCGAGGAGAAAGGCGCGGGGAAAATCCTGATAGAATGTAGAGCGCAAAAGGAAGAAAACGGAGAAGGACAATTACATATCAAAATCACCGATTACGGTTGCGGGATTGAGGACGTGGAGAAAGCGCTTATGCCCTTTTTTACGACGCTTGCGGGCGAAGAGCGCTCAGGAATGGGATTTACGATAATGCAAACGTTTATGGACGGTTGCAAAGTCGAAAGCGAGCGGGGCAAGGGTACGCGCGTTGAAATGTGCAAGACAATCGGCGGGATAGAGAGCGCTGAAAACGGGGAAGTTAGGAAAAGGGTAGATGCTTGATGAAAAGACGACAATAGAATATATCCGCTTTGCCAAAGCGGGGGACGCTAACGCGAAGGAAACGCTCATTTCCGAGAACGTATCTCTCGTCAAGTGTATCGTCAAGCGGTATTTAGGGAAAGGTGTAGATTACGACGACTTGTTCCAAATTGCGTGTATGGGCTTTTTGAAAGCGATAGCGGGCTTTGACGAAAGTTTCGGGGTAAAGTTTTCAACCTATGCCGTACCGATGATAGCGGGCGAGATTAAGCGGTTTATGCGGGACGACGGGAGCGTAAAAGTTTCTCGGGCGATGAAGCAAACGGCAAAGGAAATGAACCTGTTTGTCGAGGAATATACGGTAAAACACGGCAAACAGCCCTCCGTTTCGGAAATTGCAAAGCAATTTCAGTTAGACGAGGCGGAAACGGTGTTTATTATGGGCTCGTCAAAAATGCCCGTGTCCTTGTATGGCGGAGCGGACTTCAAAGACGGTAAAGAACGGGAACTTATCGAAACGCTTCCCGCCAGCGATGACCAAGAAGAATGGCTGGATAAAATGCTTTTGCGCGGAGCGATTGACGGACTGTCCGAGCGGGATAAGAAAATCATCGTATTAAGGTATTTTCGAGATATGACGCAAAGTGAGGTTGCCGAGCGTATCGGCGTTAGCCAAGTGCAAGTCTCCCGCATAGAAAACCGTATCATTAAAGAGTTTCGTGAAAAGCTTATCGGTTAATATCGGCGTTTTACCTTTGAGAAAGTAGAAAGTAAGGGTGGGAAGAGCGGAAAAAAGTCCGCCCAAGAAAAACTTATAAAAAAGCAAAAAACGGGCGAGTTGCCCGTTTTTTACTTTGCAAATAAAGAAAAATCTGCTATAATATAACTATGCAAACGAATACTTCTTACAACGCAAACAATTCCCGCGGCGGAAAACGCACTCCGACGGGATTATTAGGCAATCCTACGCCCGCAAAAGCCGCGGGGCTGACGTTCTCGCTTGCGGTGGTTTTGCCGCTTGTGCTTGCGATTATTTTCGCCGTTACGATAGCACTTACTGGGGCGGCGAACGGGGAATATGAAAAGGCGGATTGGTATTTATACGCAAACTTTCTCTTGTCACAAACCTCCTTTGCCTTGGCGGCGCTTGCCTGTCTTTTTTACACAAAAACGCCTATAAAGCGTGCGGTGCGCTCGTTGAAATGCCGCCCTAAATATATTCTTTTAGGGATAACGATGCAAATCGGGCTTTTTTGCCTTTCGGAACTGAATACTCTGTTTTTACAGTTGCTTGGAAATATCGGTTACGTAAGCGCAGAAATTCGGCTTCCCAGTATGGACGGATTTGGGATTGTCGGCGTTCTTTTCGTCGTAGGCGTATTGCCCGCAATATTTGAGGAGGTTTTATTCCGCGGAATATTGCTTAACGGGTTGAAAAGTTTTCGCCCCGTGTATGCGGTATTGCTTTGCGGGGGATTGTTCGCGCTCTTTCATCAAAACCCCGCGCAGACTTTATATCAATTTTGCTGCGGAGCAGCATTTGCGCTCGTAGCGCTTAAAGCGGGGAGCATATTACCGACGGTGCTTGCGCATTTTTTTAATAACGCGCTCATTTTGATTTTGCAAAAGTTTGGCATAAATACGTTTCCTTTACCCGTATTTCTCGCTATTATGATTACGTCCGCACTTTGCTTGGCGGGTACGCTCGCCTACTTGCTCGTATTTGATAAAAAAGGCGAAACTGTTAACGAAACGGGAAATAAAACGGTTAACGAAGAAATCAAGCGGGAGAAAAAGCGGTTTTTTATAACGGCTTCGGTAGGAATAGCCGTTTGCGCGCTGACTTGGCTTGGCGTGCTTATCGCAGGGATATAAGGGGGATAGAAAGCGGTATGCAGAAAATCTATTTCGTAGTCGTGGGAAAAATCAAGGAAAGCTTTTATCGGGAAGCGGTGGCGGAATACGCAAAACGCCTTTCCCGTTTTGCAAAGCTCGAAATTAAAGAAATTGCCGAAAACTCTTCGTTGGAAACGGAAGCGGACGATATTTTACGCGCGGTCAAAGGATAAACGGTTGCGCTTTGCGTGGAAGGGGAAAAGCTGTCGAGCGAAAAACTCGCAGGGAAGCTTAAAAAACTCACGGACGCAGGCAAGGAAATCACCTTTGTCATCGGTTCATCGTGTGGGCTGTCGAATAAGGTCAAGCAGGCGGCTGACGAGCGTATTTCCTTTTCGGATATGACC
>JAZRBK010000390.1:0-2273 GCA_045635025.1 Candidatus Scatosoma sp. | reverse complement strand
GTTAAACACAATTTAATACCTTTTACAGTATCCAGCCCGAATTTCGGTTTGGCAGAGCAAGTAAGCGACCCTTGGGTGGCGGACGCAAAGTTTTCAGACCCGTGTGTAACGATATCTGGCCCTGAAAATCTTGAAGCAAGGAAATGGTATGGCGAAAAAGGAATTACGGTTTTTGCATATTCTAGCCTTGCACGCGGTTTTTTCTCGGGGGCATTTAGCAGTGAGAAACCCGAAGAAGCCTACAAGATTATGGATGATGCGGGGATTAAGGGGTATTATTGCCCTCAAAATATTGAAAGACTTCGCAGATGTGAGATTCTTGCAAGGAAGAAAGGTGTGAAGGTCGCGCAGGTTGCTTTGGCGTGGATTTTTTCGCAGGATATGAGTCTTTGCGCGCTTTCTAGCCCTGTTACCAAGGAACAAATATACGATAATATCGAGGCGATGGAACTGAAACTTTCTTTCGACGAAGTGAAGTGGCTGAATCTTGTTGATTAATGCGTACGAATAAAACAAGGGAAGTTATTTTAAAAGATGAATTATTTAAGTATAGATATAGGGACAACGGGCTGCAAATGCCAATTATTCTCTGATAAAGGGGAAATTTTACAGTATTTATTCAACGAATATGATTTTTTGGCGATAGACGGTTGTCAATATGTAGATATTTATGCCATTGAAAAACATCTTCGGCAAATGATAGGCAGCATATCTCAACAGCACAAAATATCTTCCGTGTGTATTTCTTCGCTTGGGGAATCGTTTGTACTGTTGGACAAAGAGGATAACGTGCTTTTTTACCCGATGTTATATACCGACGCGCGAGGTGAGCAAGAAGCGGAGAAAATTAAGGCGAGCATAGGCGAGGAGAAAGCCTTTTTGACGACGGGCGTCACTCCGCACAGTATGTATTCCCTTTCCAAATTACTGTGGATAAAAAATAATTATCCCGAAGTATTTGCTAAGGCTGATAAAGTGATGCTGATGTGTGATTATTTTGGATATTTATTGACGGGCGAACGGGTAATTGATTATGCCTTGGCATCTAGAACGGGAGTATTTGACATTGAAAAATTGACCTTTTCAAAAGAATTTTTGGATAGATTCGGTATACCCATGTCCTTGTTCTCCGCTCCAAAACGCGCGGGAACGGTTGTTGGAAAGCTGAAAGCAGAATTCGGCATAGATGCGGTTTTGGTGCTTGGTTCGCATGACCAGGTCTGCACAGCGCTTGGCGCAGGTGTACTCGATGTGGGTGATGCAGTGGACGGAATGGGAACGGTAGAATGTATCACCACGCTGTTCAAAGAAAAACCCTCGAACGTGGAAATGGGTAGGCAGGGGTATCCTTGTGTGCCGTATGCAATAGACGGCTTATACTGTACGTATATTCTTAATTTTTCTTGCGGTTCGACGGTGAATTGGTTGCGCAAGAAAATTATGCATGGGTATAAGGGCGAGGAAAAAGACTTTTTCACGTATATCGAAAAGGATATGACGGACGAGCCTACGGGGATTATCACGCTTCCCTATTTCGGTGGTGCAAGTACACCGTATCAGGACTTAAACGCAAAGGGTGTTATCCTCAACGTGACCACGGAAACCACCGACTCCGACTTGTATAAATCGGTGATGGAAGGCACGTCTATGGAAATGCGTTTTAATGCGAAGGTGGCAGGCAGGTATGCGATCAACGTAAAAAATGCGGTGGCAACGGGCGGCGGAGCGAACTCGGAAAAGTGGTTGCAAATCAAAGCGGATATACAAAATATCCCCTATAAAATTTTGCGTTCTTCCGAGGGCGGACTTTGCGGATGTGCTATGTTGCAAGCCGTCGCGCTTGGTAAGGTAAAAGATTTATACGAGGCAAGAGATATTTTCGTGCAATATGAAAAAGAGTTTATCCCGAATGCGGATAGGCACAATGCGTATGAAGCGCAGTATAAAAAATATGAAAGATTATATAAAACGGTAAAGGAGTTTTATTGATATGAAATTTGCATTATATTTTGGTAATAGAGGCTTTATGCCTGGCGAACTGATTACGGGCGCAAGAAAAGATATGATTCAAGCGGTTACGGACGCAGGATATGAATACATCGCGATGAACGAAAATCTCACCCGTTACGGCGCGGTTGAAACGCGCGACGAAGGTAGAATGTATCACGATTGGCTTAAAAGCCACGAAGGGGAATACGACGGCGTTATTTTGTGTATGCCCATCTTCATCGACGAAAATGGTGCGATTGCCGCTTTGCAAGACGCTGGAGTTC
>JAZRBK010000389.1:0-1632 GCA_045635025.1 Candidatus Scatosoma sp. | reverse complement strand
TCAAATCGGTAATGTCTCGGTCGATGATTTCTACTTCGTTACTCATTTCCTTTTTCTCCTTTATCTGATTTCAAGTTTTTTTGCATTTTCTTTGGTCGGGTTCAAATGGTATTCAGCCTCGGCAAGTTTCTTTTTGAGGTCGCCGTTTTCCCACGTTAAGTACCCGATCTTTACCTCCTGCTCTTTTACCTTGTCGGCAAGCACAGCAAGCACCGTTTCGTAGCGTTCTCTTTCTGTCATAGTTGAATACCTCCGTCTCTGATTTTTCTTGCGACTGCCTCCGCGATCAATCGGTAGTTCATGACCTTGTTACTCTCCACGAGTTTTACGGTCATTTTCCTGCTGTTCGTCTTTGTCACGTTTCGTCAACTCCTTTGCTTCATCAAGGCTCAATCCGAAAGCAATGCTCAACGCTACAATAAATTTGAGCGTCGGTTCTTGCTCCCCGTTTTCAATGCGCTGGTATTGGTTGCGGGAATACCCGAGCCGCACCGCCATTTTGTCCTGTGTGAACCCGTGCTTGATCCTCAAAAGTTTCAACGCCGTTCTTTGCATATCCTCACCCCCTTTCAAGTGATTTTTTTATAAAAAGATATGTTTTTCTTAAAAAAATATTTTTTCAAGATTTACATATTCATTTCAAAGTGTTACATAACGACACAATAAAACATAAAAAAATATGTTTTTTGCTGGGCTTCGACGGGGCTTTTTCAGCCCCGCGTTATTTTACATCTTGTAAGTGCCGTCTGCTTTTCGCCTCTATACTCGCTATGCTCTTTTACGGTTGCGGTGATTTCCACCCTCTCGCCGTCCTCGAAACCGATATTGCCTACGCTCGTTTTCCAAACGAGAAGCGATCCGTCGTCGGTTGCAAAGTTGTGTATATAGGTTATTCCGAATTTGCTATCGAACCAAGCCCTGTGATCGTATGTTGCTTTGACCGTTATTTTCTCGCCTACATTGCCCACCCATTGAGAAACAGGCTTTAAGGCTTTGACTTTTGCGCGTATCACGTTCCAAGTATCGTCGATAAACATTCGGATACCTTGATTGGTTACGAAAGTTATCTCGGCGGGTGTTACCTCTACCGTTTGGAAACTGTCCTGCGGCTCTGTGAAATACCAATCAAAAACGTACTTTGCGCCTGCGGCTTTGAGTTCTTCAATATTGCAATCGTAACTGTTCGCTACGATATACATTTTGCCGTTAGGGAAATACTCTGCAAGGAATTCGGCGTTAAGTTGTACAGCTTTCGCCTTTAACTCTTGTTCCTGCTTCTCACGGCGCGCTTTGCGCTTCGCTTCGAGTTTCGCTTCATATTCGGGAGTGTACTTTCTAACGATTTGAGGATGCGCAGGACTTACGCCCTTGCCGCCGCACTCGTAACAAGTGCGCCCCGTGTAGTACCACTTGTCGCTATACCCTGCTCCGCCGCACCGTCTGCAAGTGTAATCGTGATAAATTTCTGTACCGTTTTTATCCGTCCTTACGTAAACGAGATTTCCCATATTGCTTTCCTTTCTAAATACGAACACGTGTTCGTGTGTTTACGTGTAATATTATACACCATTTTGCACAAATTGTCAAGCAATTTGCATTATTTTTGCTGATGTAATAATGTACAAACTTTTA
>JAZRBK010000388.1:0-3911 GCA_045635025.1 Candidatus Scatosoma sp. | reverse complement strand
GGCTTTGATGCAGCTTGGGAAATAGGTATTACCGACCCCAAGTGCCTTGAATGGGAATGGAATGACGATATATGGATGTACGGTGCTCTCTACGCCGAATGGGGCAGACTCCATGCTCCCATTGGTGGCTTCAACAGAGAAAAGATGAGCATGAGAGGTAAGCATTGCTTTGAGTGGGGTACGCTTAGCGTCTTGGAGCATATAGTTTACGCCGTCCAAGCCAAGCACGTTACAAATCTCGTGCGGGTCCATAAAAATACCGCTCGTGCCGTGCGCGACGACGGCTTTCGCGTATTCCCCCACCGTAAGCATAGAGGATTCAACGTGAATATGTCCGTCCATAAACGCGGGAGCGAGGTATTTTCCGTTCGCCTCGATAACGAGCGTATTTTCCCCGATACAGTGCGAACAATCGCCTACCATAGCGATTCTGCCCATAGAAACGGCTACGTCGGTGTTGTCGAGGATTTCGCGGGTGCAGACGTTGACGAGCTTTGCGCCCTTGATAACGAGTTCTGCTTTTTCCGCGCCCGAAGCGACACGAACGAGCGTTTTAGAACATTCCCAAAGCGGGAACTTGCAAAAATGGTTAATCATATAAGCTCCTTAAAGGTTTTGTATGGTTTTATTATAGCACAGTTAAGCTTGAAAAGTCAAGGTTTGTAAAAAAAATAGGATAATTTTGGAAAAAAATAAAAAAAATCAGAAAACGCAGAGTAAAACGCACGCGCGCGTTGTTTAATATATAGAACGAGTAGCAATACTTGGCTTTACCGATATAAACTTTCTTCAAACAGTTGACAAAGAAAGGGTTTTAATGGTAGAATAAAAAGGGTATAATGGTGAGGAAGCGCCGTGTAATAAACGGCTAAGTCTAAAAACTACGGTAGGAAAAAAACGTAAGAATGGCTATCTATTATGTGTTGGCGGTGGCAACCGCCGTCGTATTTCCCATTTTATATTTCTTGGCGGACAAGTACGTCAAAGGTAGTGCGCGCGCAAAAGCTTGGTTTTTGAAAGGCGTCGGCTTACTTTTGGCGCTCTTTTTCGGTTTGCGGTATTTAAGCGGAACGGTTGCCTTGATTGAAACGGTAGGTTTGAATATCCGTTCGCCGTTTGGGGTTGACGGACAAGCTAAAACGGTGTTTGCGCTCTTTTGTATTTGGGCGACGTTTGCAACCAACACGTTGCTTACGACGTATCCGTTTTTCAAAAGCAGAGTAAAAATTATCACGCCGCTCGTGAAGTTTTTTGCGACGGTCGTGTCGATTGTCAATATCGTTACGATAAATACGCAGCTCATCGCAATGGGCGGAGCGGACGCTCTCAAAAACGGAACGACTTTACAAGGCGTGTTTTTCGCTTTTGAGGTGGGGTTAGCTCTTGCGCTTTGCGCCTGTGTATGGTTGAAGAACTATAAAACGAAATGGCAACCGAAACTTTTCCCCAAAGCGTTGCTCGTGCTTTTGGGAATGTTTGCGGTAAGTATGCCGAACTATGCGTTGCAAGTGCTTTTCGGTTACGGCCCTGCGACGATAGTGCTCGACGATTTCACGCCTTGGCACAGAATTATTCTGTACGGAGCATTCCTCGTTCCCGTAATTATCGTTGTGCTTTTACGCAAGCAAGAGTATTGGCATAAGCGTTACGCGCTTTTGTTTATGAGCCTTGCGACGATGGTGTCGTTCAGTTATAAATATACTTTTGCGACCTTTACCGATTTGACGGCTTGGCCTTTGCACCTTTGTAATACGGCTATGTTTATCATTCCCGTTTGCCTTGCGTTCAAGCTGAATAAAGTTTTCTACTTTACGTTGTTCATCAACGTACTCGGGGCGTTCTTGGCGATGGCTATGCCGAACACGGACGGAGCGTCCTGTTTCAGCGCTCGGAGCTTGCAATTCTGGAATAACCATTACTGCGCGTTCTTTATGCCGATAGTGATAATTGCATTAGGGCTTTACAAGCGTCCGAAGATGAAGCTGTTTACCTATTCGCTTATCGCGTTCTTCTGCTATTACGCGATTGTGCTTTTTGCAAACGCATATCTCACGAATTACGATTCGGGTATCGACTTCTTCTTTATCAATAGCGACTTTATCGCGGACAAGCTCGGGAAATGGGCGGTGAATTTGAGAAAAGACTTCGTTTGGACGATACCGCTCAAAGACGGTATGCAAATGGTGCTCTATCCCGTATACCAAACCCTTTACTTCCTCGTATACGTGCTCCTTTCGTTTGCGATGTGGTTCTTGTACGAGCTTGGGTTCGGCGTAGCCGATTTGTATACGGATATCTATTACAGGAACAAAAAAATCAGAGCGGACAGACTTGCCTTAGAAGTAAGCCTTGCAGGAAGAAATATATCGGAGCCTATGAATATGGAAGCAACGAATAAACTCATTTTGAAAAACTTTTGTAAAAAATATTCCACGAGCGACGTTTACGCCGTTCACGAAGCGAACCTCGAAATCGAAGGAGGACAGATTTTCGGCTTCCTCGGTCCGAACGGCGCAGGGAAGAGTACGATTATTAAAAGTATCGTAGGTATCCAAGGCATTTCGTCGGGTAGCATCGAGGTGTGCGGTTACGACGTGGAGAAACAACCCGTCGGTGCAAAACTGCAAATCGGGTTCGTGCCCGACCATTACGCGCTTTACGAGAACTTGACGGGTCGCGAATACGTGAACTATATCGCCGATTTGTATAACGTTAGCCAAGAAGAGCGCACCGCGCGTATCGAAGAATACGTAGAACGTTTCCGTTTGCAAGGTTCGTTTGATAACCCGATTAAGACGTATTCGCATGGTATGAAACAAAAAATTACGATTATGTCGGCGCTCGTGCATAATCCCAAGCTTTGGATTTTGGACGAACCGCTCACGGGTCTTGACCCCGAAAGCATTTTCCAAGTCAAGGAAGCGATGAAAAAGCACGCGCAAGAGGGGAATATCGTATTCTTTTCCAGCCACATTATCGACGTTGTGGAAAGAATATGCGACCGTATTGCAATTATCAAGAAAGGGCATATTCTCTGTCAACATAGCGTAAAAGAATTGGAAGAAGCAGGGTTACAGCTCGAAAACTTCTATATGGACAGAATTGAAAACACGGACGTAGATGCAGAGCCCGTTGAAAAGGAAGCGAATAGCAGCGCGGCGGAAGAGGTGCAGGCGTAATATGACGGAGCAGACGAAGAAAAAAGACGTCAAATCGTTACGGCGCGCGGTGGCGAACCTGAAAACGTTGACGTTAATGCAATTAAAAGAGAAGATGGACGTGAGCTATTTGCGTAGCTTCAAAAAGACGTTATTCAAAGTCATCTTCACAATCATCGAGTTTGCGGCGATTACGGCGTTTTGCTTTTTGCTGTTTTATTTGTCGCGGCTTTTGAAAATCTTTGACCTTTACGGCGGTAAAATCCCTGCGAATATCCTAACGACGGTACTTGCGCTTATGTTGATTTTATCCACCGTATTTACGACGGCGGGGCTCGTACAGTCTTTGTATTTATCCAAGGATAATTTGGTGCTTTTGACGTTCCCTGCAAAGCCTACGATGGTGTTTATGTCGAAACTCCTCGTATATTATATTAAGGAATTAAAGAAGAACTTTATTTTCCTAATCCCGTTGTTTTGCGGATACGGAATAGCGCTCGGATATTCTTTCTATTATTATCTTTGGGTATTCGTGTTGTTCTTGTTCGTGGCGGCATTGCCCGTACTCGTAGGCGCGTTATTCTCCATGCCGGCGTTGTACGTATCGCTGTTTTTGAAAAAACACAAGACGGTAAAATACGTTTTATCACTTGCGGCGTACGCGGGGATTTTCGTATTGATTATGTGGTTGCTCCGCTTTTTACCCGAAGAAATCAACTTCTTAAAAACGGGTATTCCGCGTGATAAAATCAA
>JAZRBK010000387.1:0-4853 GCA_045635025.1 Candidatus Scatosoma sp. | reverse complement strand
CTTGTTCATGTGCTGCGACCGCTCTTTCTGGCACGCGACGACGATGCCCGTGGGCAGGTGCGTCAGGCGCACGGCCGAATCGGTCTTGTTGACGTGCTGGCCGCCCGCGCCGCCCGCACGGTACGTATCTATGCGAAGATCCTCATCTTTGATCTCGACGTCAATGTCGTCGTTGATCTCAGCGACAGTCTCCATGGACGCGAACGATGTCTGACGGCGTTTGTTCGCGTCGAACGGGGAAATACGCACGAGTCTGTGTACCCCCATTTCCGCCTTCAAATACCCGTAAGCGTTCTCGCCCTCAACCCGAAAGTCCACGCTCTTAAAGCCTGCGCCGTCGCCCGCTTCTCTGTCGAGTTCGTATACCTTAAAGCCCATCTTTTCGCAATATCTGCAATACATACGGTACAGCATTTGGCACCAGTCGCAAGCCTCCGTACCGCCCGCGCCCGCGTGGAGCGTGAGCATTGCGTTATGATTATCGTAAGGACCTTTCAAAATCGCGCGAATACGCATATCTTCGATGTCCTTTTCCGCCGTTGCGAGCATTTCGTCGAGTTCGGGGATTAAGCTTTCGTCCTCCGTTTCTTCGATAAGGTCTACGACGTCCTCTGCATCGGAAAGCGCGTTCGCGCCCTTTTCATACGCCGTAATTTTATTGCGGAGCGCGGAAATCTCCCGTCCAATTTTCGTGGATTTTTCCAAATCCTGCCAAACGTCAGGGTTTTCCTGTTCCTTTTCAAGCTCGGTAAGGCGAGGGCGGAGATGTTCAATATCGAGCGCGTACTCCGCTTCTTTGAGCACCTCGCGCATACCTTGTATTTTCAGTCTGTAATCGTCTGCCTTAAACATAAATGAATCCTTAATCAATCCTTGTTTTCCGTATTTTCCACGTTCGGTGCTTGTGCACTTTGCGCTCCTTGCGCGGCTTTCGCTTGCTCCATCGCTTCCTTGAACGAGCTCATTTGCGTGAGCGCGGACGGACGGTTACGACGCCGAGCTTGTGCAAGCGGCGCACCTTGCGGAACAGAACTTGCACTCGCGGTATTCGCAGGCGTAGGAGCACTGCCTACCTTTACGGGAGCGGTCATTACGGGCGCGGGACGGATTTCTACTTTCACTTTCAAAAGTATACTAATCGTCGTGCGTTGGATACGCGCAACCATTTCGTCGAACATATCGTAGCCCTCTTTCTTGTAAGAAATAATCGGGTCTACCTGACCGAACGCACGCAGGGAAATCCCTTTGCGGAGTTGGTCCATCGCGTCGATATGGTCAATCCAGTTTCTATCTACCGTCATCAAGAGCACACGGCGTTCTACGTTGGAGAAATCCACGCCTTGTTCTTTAAGCTCGGCAATTTTCTTTTCGTATTCCTTGATAACTTTATTCGAAATCTTTTTAAGCGCAAGCTCGTAATCCCACTTCATCAAGCGTTCGCGCGTAACGTAGTTCGTACCCTCGGGCAAAACTTTCGCTTCCAATGCGGCGTTGAGTTCGTCCTCGTTCCAAAGCTCGGGCATATCCTCGACGTTGACTGCCGAAGCAAGCGTTTCCGCTACGTAATCGGGAATGTATTTGAGCACCTGTTCGTGCACGTCGTTGCCGCGGAGCACGTTCATTCTCTCGTCGTACATAACCATACGTTGTTTGTTCATAACGTCGTCGTATTGCAAGACGTTCTTACGGATACCGAAGTTTCTGCCCTCAATCGTTCTTTGTGCGTTTTCAATACCGCGCGAAAGCATTTTCGATTGCAAACAGGTATCTTCGTCGATTTTGAAGAAGGAATAAAGCGCTTTCATTCTCTCTCCGCCAAACCGCATAACGAGGTCGTCTTCGAGCGAGAGATAGAACACCGACATACCCACGTCCCCTTGACGCCCCGAACGACCGCGGAGCTGGTTGTCGATACGGCGGGATTCGTGGCGTTCCGTACCGATAATGCAAAGACCGCCCGCCTTGATAACCTCTTCTTTTTCCGCGTCCGTTTCTTTTTTATAATATTCGTATACCTTTTGATAACGCTCTCTAAGCGCTTTAATCTCCTCGGAAACGTCGGTGATATAGGTGCTGATTGCAAGCTCGATATCGTCGCGTTGCGCACCCTCCTCGCGTAAACGTTTTTTCGCCAGATACTCAGGGTTACCGCCGAGCAGAATATCCGTACCACGCCCCGCCATATTCGTGGAAATGGTTACCGCGCCGAGCCGACCTGCTTGGGCGACGATTTCCGCTTCGCGTTCGTGGTTTTTCGCGTTCAAAATGTTATGCTTCACGCCGTTACGCTTCAAAAGACGGGAGATTTCCTCCGACTTTTCCACCGACGACGTACCCACCAAAATCGGTTGGCCGCTTTCGTGGCGTTCCATAATTTCGTTGACGATAGCGCGCTTTTTACCGCTCACCGTCGAATAGACCATATCGGGCAAATCCACACGCTTAACAGGTCTGTTCGTGGGGATTTCCACTACGTCGAGTGAATAAATCGTTCTAAACTCCGCCTCTTCCGTTTTCGCCGTACCCGTCATACCCGAAAGTTTGCTATACAAACGGAAATAGTTTTGGAAGGTAATCGTGGCGTACGTTTTGTTCTCGCTCCGAACTTCCACACCCTCTTTCGCTTCAATAGCTTGGTGCAAACCGTCCGAATATCTTCTGCCAATCATAAGTCTGCCCGTGAACTCGTCTACGATAACGATTTCTCCGTCGCTAACGATATATTCCTCGTTCAAATGGAAGAGCATATGCGCTTTGAGCGCCTGTTGAATGTGGTGGTTCAAATCGGCGTGCTCGATTTGCGCGATGTTATCGATATGGAAGAACTTCTCCGCTTTTCTTGCACCGCTGTCCGTAAGTTCCACCGTCTTTTCTTTACGGTTAATAATATAATCCCAATCCTTGGACTTGGCGAGCGCTCTCTTGCCCTCGGGAGCGGACGCCTGCGCCATAGCGCGTTTTTCTTCCCGTTCCGCTTCGTAGTTCGCTTGTTCTTCAAGCGTCATCTTCGTATAGTCGACGACCTCTTCTTCCTCGTCGTAATCGGCGTATTTCTTTTTCTTCTTTTTCCCGCGCGCAGGTGCTTGCCCGCCGTTCTCCTCTTCTTTGAGTTCGTCGTCAAAACCGCCCGAAAGGGTACGCACGAGCTTATCTACCTGCACGTACAAATCAGAGGATTTATCCCCTTGTCCCGAAATGATAAGCGGGGTTCTCGCTTCGTCGATTAAAATGGAGTCCACCTCGTCCACGATAGCGAACGTCAAATCCCGTTGCACCATCTTTTTGAGGTCGGTTTTCAAATTGTCGCGCAAGTAATCGAACCCAAATTCGTTATTCGTGCCATATACGATATCGCAAGCGTAAGACGCTCTCTTTTCATCGTCCTCCATACCGGGCACGACAACGCCGACGGTAAGTCCCATAAACTTGTGTACCTTTCCCATCCATTCCGCGTCGCGCTTGGCAAGGTAATCGTTTACCGTAACGATATGCACGCTCTTACCCGTGAGCGCGTTCAAGTACGCGGGCAGCGTGGATACGAGCGTTTTCCCTTCACCCGTGCGCATTTCCGCGATACGGCCTTGGTGCAAACAAATACCGCCGATGATTTGTACGCGGAAGTGGCGCATTCCGAGCACGCGGCGAGCCGCCTCCCGAAGCGCCGCAAACGCATCGTATAAAATATCGTCCAGCGTTTCTCCGTTTTGTAAACGTTCTTTCAAAACGTTCGTTTGGTTTTTGAGCGTATCGTCGTCCATTGCTTGATATTTGCTTTCAAGCTCTTCTACCTTGTCCGCCATTTTGTTCAGCTTTTTGAGGCTCTTTCTGCCGTCGCCGCTCATTAAATACTTAAAAAGTCCCATTCGATTATCTCCGCTATTTTCATTTTCTTTTTCGTTGATTTTTACGGGAACGTTTGCTTAGCCTGACAAGGATTGGACCGCAATAAGCCTAAAAAGTGTCTTTTTTGCTCTTTTCGGCACGCTCGCGCTTGAAGTATGTCGATACGTCGGCGCGTAATCGCGCCAAAAATATCTAAAAAATACGTCTTTTTAGGTGCGTAGCAGTTTTAGAGAAGAAAAAATAGAGTCAGACAAGGAAACCGAGCGCAATCATACAAGCGTATTATAAGCGAGGTTGACGAAGTATGAGTAATTTTTTCTCTTTAAAACCTTGTAGGGTTCAATTCTTGTCAGGCTAGGTTTGCTTATAGCAAACGCGCAAAAAACGCAGAGCAAACTCCACCTCTTCTATTTTACAATATTTCCCTTAAAATGCAAAGCGTTTTCAAAGGCTTTTTGATAAAAAATCGTGGAATTGCACGCAGATTTTGGAAAAAACTTTTTTCTTCGTTCTTTCAATCGTATTTCTACCCTTTTTTATACCCCTTTTTAGCGTTAGAGAAACGTTTTTTGCGTTTTTTCTTGACAAGCGGAGAAAGTTGTGTTAAACTATTGATACAAAAACAGTAAGAATTAGCAAGGTACTACCCAATGAGCAAGATTATTATTCCGAAAAACTATCACTCCACGCTCAGCCTTTACGATACGCAAACGGCTATCGGGCTTTTGAAGCGTACTTTTGAAGAACGGCTTTGTTTAACCCTCAACTTAAAACGTGTTTCCGCGCCGTTGTTCGTTGACCCCGACACAGGTCTTAACGACGATTTAAGCGGTGTAGAACGCCCCGTTAAGTTTGACTTAAAGGAAACGGGCAAGAACGCCGTCGTCGTACATTCGCTCGCAAAATGGAAGCGTATGGCGCTCGCCGAATACGGCTTTTCCGCAGGAGAGGGCTTGTATACGGATATGAACGCTATCCGCCGAGACGAGGAAATGGATAACCTCCACTCC
>JAZRBK010000386.1:0-1333 GCA_045635025.1 Candidatus Scatosoma sp. | reverse complement strand
GTAAAAGCGCCGCGGGCGAAGGCGGCAGTAAACGAGAAGCAGAACAACAGGCGGCAAAACGCTTGATGGACATGCTGGTAAAAAGTGAAAAATAAAGAAGATATAGAGAATATCGTAAGGAGTAGACTTTGGATTTAAAGGAAATACAACTGGTCGGGTTTAAATCGTTTGCCGACAAAACCGTAATTCGCTTTGAAGAAGGCGTTACCTGTATCGTAGGCCCGAATGGTTGCGGTAAGAGTAACGTTGCAGACGCGGTGCGCTGGGTGCTTGGTGAGCAGTCGGCGAAATCGTTGCGCGGTTCGAACATGCAAGACGTTATTTTCGGCGGTACGCTGCAAAGAAAACCGCAATCCTTCTGCGAAGTAACCCTCGTTTTCGACAATGAGAAAAAGATTTTCCCCACGATGGAAACGTCGGAGGTGGCGATGACCCGTAGATTGTATCGCTCGGGTGAAAGTAAGTACCTTATCAACAACCAAAACAGCCGTTTGAAGGATATCGTTACCCTTTTCCACGGCATCGGTTTGGGTAAAGAGGGGTATTCGATTATCGGGCAAGGCAAAGTAGAACAGATTATGAACGCAAAGCCCGAGGATAGACGGTTAATCTTTGAAGAGGCGACGGGCGTAATGGTATTCAAGGCGCGCAAGCAAGAGATTGAGCGCAAGATCGAGGATTCCAACAACAACCTGTTTATGTTCTGTCAGCGTATCGACGAAGTGGAACGCCGTTTAGGCCCGCTTGCAAAACAAGCCGAGGCGGCGCGTGAGTATAACGATTATTCGGAAAGCTTGAAAAATCACGAGGCAAACGTGTATATCTACCGCTACGAGAATGCGGAGAACGAAAAGAGTAAATACAAAAAGGACATTTTCTCCATTTCCGAAAAAATCATTGATTTGAATACCAATATTGAGAGAATCAACCGCCGTTTGGACGAAAACCGCGAGAAAATTACGCAAGCCGACTTGCGCTTGGGCGAACTCAACGACCGCCGTGTAGAGCTTTCCGTCGGTAACGAGAGAAAGGACGGCGAGAGAAAGATTGCCGAAGAGCGTATGAGAACGTACGCCTCGCAAATCGAGGCGGCGGAGATTTTCCTTGAAGAAAGCAAAACGCGTATCGGGGAAATCGACGACGAAATCGCGCTTGCTACCCATAAGAACAGCGAGGACGTAAAACGCATAGCTCAGTTGGAAACGCAAACGGAAGTGTTGCGTTCGGCAATTTCCGCGCTTGATAAAAAGATAGAAGTCTTTGAAAAACTTTCGGACGAAAACCGTATCAACCAACTTTCGACCGCGGACGACTTGTCCGAACTTAAAAAGAA
>JAZRBK010000385.1:0-8612 GCA_045635025.1 Candidatus Scatosoma sp. | reverse complement strand
TCCTTACCGCGTAACGCTCTTTAAGAGGGTGTTCGCGCGGGGATACGTAAAAGGAATAGGCGTACGTTTTCCGTTTTGCGCTACGGTTGCAATCGAACGAACTATCCGCTCCCCACCCCTCTAAAATGCGGATATCAGGGGGTAAAAACGCGTTGAGACAGTCGGGCATTTTTTCGGGCGGAACGGTAAACTGACCGTCAAAATGACAAGTCTGCCCCGCCGCGTGTACGCCTGCGTCCGTCCTGCCGCTGCCCGTAACCCTAATTTGCGTTTTTAAGGCGCGGAGTATGCTTTCTTCAATTTTTTCCTGCACGCTCGCGGCGTTTTTTTGGCATTGCCAACCCGCGTAATTCGTGCCGTCGTACGCCACTTTCAAAACGTATCGCATACTCTCTCCTAACCGCTTGTTTTTGATTTTGTCTTGATAATTTATCTTTTGCGTAGCCGCAAATAGGGCGTTCGCACTATGAAACGCTTCGGCTTAACCGCATTTTGCTCTCTTTTCAAAGCAGAAACATTTATAGGTAATATTTATAGCAAAGCGGGCGTATGTGCGCGGAGCAACACCACGCCCGTAACGAGCGCCGCAACCAACAACGTCGCAAGCAAATCCCGCCAAGAAAAGGTGAGTTTTTTATATTTCGTCCGCACCTTACTGCCCGAATAGCACCTTGCGTCCATCGCGTCGCCAAGCTCGTCTGCACGGCGGAACGCGCTAATGAGCAAGGGCACTAAAATCGGTAAAAGCGCTTTGATACGTTTGATAAACCCGCCCGTTTCAAAGTCCGCGCCGCGTGCTTTTTGCGCGTTCATAATCCGCCCCGTTTCGTCCGTGAGTATAGGGATAAAACGTAACGCTATCGACATTACGAGCGCCAATTCGTGCACGGGGAATCGTATCCATTTAAGCGGTTTTAATAAGCTTTCTATTCCGTCCGTCAACGAAACGGGCGTCGTCGTTAGCGTTAGCACCGTCGAAGAAAGCACGAGCAGGAATAAGCGCGCTGCCAAGAAGATTGTGAAATACACCGCCTCTTTGGTAACCGTGATTATCCAAAACTTAACGAGCACCGTTTCCCCTGAATAGAAGAGTAGGTTCAAAATCGCGGTGAACAGCAACAGAAACAAAATCGCCCTTACCGAGCGGAGCAAGCTTTTAAGCGGTACGCCCGCAAAGCAGACGACGAGCACGAACACCGCCGCGCACGCTCCGAGTGCGTAGAAGTTTTTCGCCATAAATACCGCTACGATATATGCAATGAGGAAAAGGATTTTTACTCTCGGGTCGCATTTGTGGACGAACGAACGGGACGGGTAGTATTGACCGAAAGAAACTTCACGCATTTTCCTGCCCTCCTTCGGGCGTCGAACGCGTACCTGCCCCTGTCAAACCTGCCAAATCCAAGACTTTTCCGATAAAATCCGCCGTTGTAAAATCGCTGTCGATTTCCACGCCGCTAACGCGTAAACAATTTGCGACTTTTGCCGTAAACGGTATATCCAATCCCGCAAAATCGGTAATTTCCCTTGTGGAAAATAACGTTTTCGGCGTAGCGCAAGCAAGGATTTTTCCCTCCGAGAAAATCGCCGCCGACGTGCAATTTTCCGCTATCTCGTCCATATCGTGCGAGACGATAATAACCGTTTTGCACCAATGCTTATGAAGCGTATGCAAAAGGCGCATAATTTCCTCTTTCCCAAGCGGGTCAAGCCCTGCGGCGGGCTCATCTAAAATGAGGATTTCCGGTTTCGTAACGATAACGCCCGCTATCGCTACCCTCCGTCTTTGCCCGCCCGACAATTCGAACGGCGAACGCTCTTTCATCTCGTCATAGGAAAGCCCGACCGTTTCAATCGCCGCCTTTACCGCCTTTTCAATCTCCTCTTCGGAAATCTCTTGGTTAAAATTGCGTAACCCGAACGCTACGTCCTCAAACACCGTTTCGGCAAATAACTGATACTCGGGATATTGGAAAACCATTCCTATACTCTTGCGAAGCGCACGGAAATCCGTCGTCTTTTGCGTAAGGTCGAACCCGTCTACTTTCAATACGGTTTTCTCTTCCTGCAAGTCAGGCTTTTTACGTTTCTCTTTATATTTTTTCTCCGCAGTCGGGAGCTTTATCAGCGCGTTTAGATGTTGCACGAACGTAGACTTACCGCTACCCGTATGCCCGATAATCCCAAAAAACTCACCCGCAGGGATTGCCAAATCCACTCCGTTTAACGCATGTGTAGCAAACACCGACTTCGCGTTGTAGGTAAAAGACAGGTTTTTACAAAGGATTTCTCCCACGCCGCCGACTACCCCGCCGACTGCACGACCAACTCTGTCCCCAACCGTTTCCGTAGGTTTTATCTCCTCCGCGTTTACCGTTGAACTCGTACCTGCCCCTGTCAAATCGTATTTTGATAAGGCGTTTTGGATGTTTTCCGCCACACCGCTTGGGGTATACGCATCGACAACGGGCAAGCCGTTTTTCGAAAGCTCGCGACAGATTTTTACGGAACGGGGTAGCGTTAGCGAACTTTCAAGAAGTTCTTCTTCCCGTTTGAGTATCTCTTGCGGCGCGCCCTCCATCACGATTTTCCCCTCGCGCATTACGATGGCTCTGTCGGCAAGCAACGCCTCTTCGGGGAAATGGGTAATAAGCAGAACGGTAATCCTCTCTTCGCGGTTAAGCCGCAACACGACGTCCATTACCTCTTTCCTGCCGCGCGGGTCGAGCATAGCCGTCGCCTCGTCTAAAATCATCACTTTCGGCTTTAACGCAAGTACGCCCGCAATCGCAATTCTCTGTTTCTGTCCGCCCGAAAGACGGGAAGTCGTCGCGTGGCGAAAATCTTCCATTCCCACCGCTTTAAGCGCAAAATCAATGCGCTTTCCTATCTCTTCGCGCGGCAAACCTACGTTTTCTGGGCCGAACGCAATATCGTCCTCTACGATAGAAGCAACCGTTTGATTATCGGGGTTTTGGAATACGATTCCCACGCTTTTGCGGATTTCAAAAAGATTTTTTTCATCACCCGCATCCATACCGAGCACGGTAATCTTCCCTTCCGTCGGCTCTAATAAACCGTTGCAAAGACGCGCCAACGTGGATTTTCCGCTCCCGTTATGCCCGAGCACGGCGACAAACTCACCCTCGTTGACCTGAAAGTTTACCCCGTCGAGCGCAAAAACGGTATCAAGCGCAAAAACGTCCTGTTCTTGCGCCTCCTCCCCGTCCACGTCGTACGAGAACCGTATATTTTCAAACTCAATCGCTGCCATATCTTCTTTTTATACTTTTTGAACCTTTCGCGCGCTTTCCACCGCCGTTTTTACCGTTTACTTATCGTTTCGCCGTGCGTTTTCTATCTACGCGCTATGTTATGCACTTAACGTTTCTATTATTATAACAAATTATCCTGCGTATTACAATGATTATCTCGCGTATTAGAATGAAAAGTGTGTGAAATTAACTGCTTTTACGGATTTTTCACCGTTTTATCCTTTCACTGCTTCGCTATTTTCCAAGCGTTTCTACTTTATACGTGCCTTGCGGACTTACCGTGATAACCACGCTGCCTTGTAAATCGGTTCGATAGGTATCGATTTCACGCTCGCTTAAACGCTCCAACACGTCCTTAGAAGGGTGTTCGTAAGGGTTGTTCTCGCCGCAGGAAATTACCGCGGTTTCCACGTGCAAGCAATCGAGGAAATCCTCACTCGTCGCATACCTGCTGCCGTGGTGCGATACTTTTAGTATCTCCGTCTCGTCGAGCTTTACCCCGTATTTATCCAGCGCGCCCAAATCATAATCCTGCATTAAAAGCGTTTCCGTCTCCTCAGGCGCGTCGCCCGTGAAAAGCGTACTAACGCCTTGATAATCCAACCAAAGCACGGCAGACATTTTATTATTTTCCGCGTCCTCGTCCTTTCCGTCCTCGTCAATATCAAAGTTATACGGATACAGGAAAGAAAGGGTATACGCCTGCGTGCCTGTACTCTCAAAGGAAACCGCGCGGGAAGCGTATTCGACTTTGCAATCTTTCCACTCGGAAAGCGCTTTGTAAAACGCAGCGTATTCTTTATTGACGGTCTCGACGACATTCGGCAAAAACGCGTGTTCCACCTGCTTATTTTCGGTTATCTCCGCGAGCCCACCTACGTGGTCTGCGTCCGCGTGCGTTAGCACGAGATAATCAATCACGTCTACGTCTAACGCATTCAAATACCGCAAAACCGCCGTAGCCGCCTCCTCGTCCTTCCCGCCGTCAATGAGCATAATCTTACCGTCGGGGAGCTCTACTATCGTACAATCCCCTTGCCCTACGTCGAGAAAGTGAATACGGAGCTCGTCTATGCCCCGCGCCGTAATATCGGGAAGGTGGAAATGATACTTCCAAGTACTCGGCGGGAAAAACACGCAAAACGCAACGACGGCAACGTTGACTACCACCGCAATCACAAAGGCGATGCGTTTGAGCTTTTTCATCTTCTTTTCAATTTCCTTCTTCTCGGTAGCGTAACTCATTTTTTCTTCCCGTGCTCTTCTTTTGCGGCAACGATAACCAACGTTTATTATCCAAACCCCGTATTCATTTTAGGACTTTTCTAAATGATTCGGCAAACGTCAAAATTATTCGGTGGCTTGTTCTGCCATTTTGTCGGTATTTTTCACTTCCGCGTTTTCGATTTGCGCGAAGATTTCTCTCAGCGCGTCCGTTTCGTAATCCTCGATTCTCCCCTCGTCGGCAAGCTGTGCTATACGCGAATCGAGCGGCATACGCGCTATCGCGGGAATCCCGTACTCTGCGGCGAGCGCCTTTGCCTTGCTCTTACCGAACACCTCGATTTCCTTTCCGCAATCAGGGCAAGCAAGATAGCTCATATTCTCCACGAGCCCAAGCACGGGCACGTTCATAATTTTTGCCATATTCACCGCTTTTTCCACGACCATTTTTACCAAATCCTGCGGCGTACTTACGATGACGATACCGGAAATGGGAATACTTTGGAAAACGGTAAGGGGCACGTCGCCCGTTCCCGGCGGCATATCGATAAAGAGCAAATCCACGTCTTTCCAAATAACGTCCGTCCAAAACTGTAAAACCGTTCCCGAAACGACCATACCGCGCCAAACGACGGGCATTGTTTCCTCTTCCAAAAGCAAATTCATCGACATCAGTTGCATACCCGAGGGGGAGAGCACGGTATCAATCCCCGCCTCGCTCCCCGTAGCGTGTTCGTGCACGCCGAACATATGCGGAATGGACGGGCCTGTAATATCCGCGTCCATAATCCCAACCGATTTGCCCTGTTTTTGTGCAAACGAGGCAAGCAGGGACGTGGTGAGCGATTTTCCGACGCCGCCCTTACCGCTAACGATGCCGATAACCTTTTTAATCGAGGAATCCTTATGCGGAGCTTTTAACATACTTTCTTTTTTTCTTGACGAGCAATTCGAGGAGCAGCTCGAACAGTCGTGCGTACAATTTTCAGACATAACAAAAATCTCCTTTCCTATTAACGCTTATTATACTATTTTGCGCATAATTTGTCAAGTTTTTCCGTAAGGAAAGCGGAAAGAGAAGAAAAAAGCGATAAAAAACGGTTGCAATTCCTTATAAAATGGTGTATAATAAATAAGCTGCGCGTGGGCGGGGAGGTAGCGGCACCCTATATCTGAAATCCGCTATATCAGAGCCGACCGCCTTTCTCGACGAGATTTATGGAAGGATTGCGCGCCGTAAGGAATGTTGATAGCAAGGTCTTATGCAACGTGATGCCGTGAACCGTGTCAGGACGGGAACGTAGCAGCACTAAGCGGATAGTTCGCGTGTGCCATAAGGTAGCTTTGCAGGAGTCACCTGCGGCGTTTCCGCTTCGGTAAGTTTCGGCAAAAAAGGCTCGCGCAGTTTTTTATTTTTATCTTTTAGTTTTGATTTTATATTGCGTTTTATGGGCTAACGCCAACTTTCGGCTAACGCCGACTTTGACACACTTCCGACTTTTCCCAAAGCGAACTTTCGGCTAACGCCGCTCCCGCATTCGCACCGAGCCCGCGTTAGCGGTGATTGCCGCTCGCTTTACCTGCGCTCAAAGAAAAAACGTTACAAAAAACAGAGAGTTCAAAGAAACACGTTTCCGTCTTTCTTTGAACTCTTTTTATATCCAGGCAAGGACGTTGCTTCCCTCGCCGACAAAAACAGTATCGGCAGGAATTACGCCGTTTATTCAATCTTTTTTCTCTTCGCCGTTGGAAGTTTCTTCCTCTTTATGACTGCGTATATCCAATCCGTTGAGCCTGCTGTCCTCTAACACCAAGCCCCGTTGGATTTTCGCGTAACCGTATTTCTCCCGTATTTTTGCCACCGCGGTTTCCGCGCGCTCCTTTTTCTCGTATGGGGTTTCATTTTCTCCCGCGAACTCGTCCAAAAGGGAAAGTTGTTCTACGCAATAATCAAACCCCGATATCGTAATTCCAAGCATACGCACCTTTCCATTCGGCGGGTAATGCTCGCAAAAAAGCTTATACGCCGTTTTGGCTACGTCCCCGCAAAGCGCAGTGGGCGTAACTTTCGTCTGCCAAGTAAAATCTTGGAGCTGTTCGTTGCGAACGACGATATGCACCGTGCTCGCCCGCCCCACGTTAGCCGCGCGTTGACGGGAGGTAACGCTCTCCGCGAGCGCGTAAAACCAACGTTTTACCTCCTCTCTATCCTGTATATCGACAGGCAACGTGGTAGAGTTTCCAATCGATTTTAAGTCCTCTTTTTTCTTTTGCCATTTAACGGGTTCTTCGTCCTCTCCGCGCGCGTAAACGCGTAACTGCCTACCCCGTTTGCCTAAAATCCTCGTCAAAAGCGCCTCGTCCGCCGCCGCCAAATCCCCGATAGTTCGCACGCCGATTTGCCGCAAAACCCGCTCCGTCGCCGCGCCGACAAAGAGCAGCGCCGACACGGGCAAAGGGTGCACGATTGTCTTGTAATTTTCCTTAGACAATACCGTAACCGCATCGGGCTTTTTCAGTTCCGAAGCGAGTTTGGCAAAAATCTTATTAAAACTTACGCCGATAGAAACGGTTAAGCCGAGTTCCGCTTTGACTTCCGCGCGTATCCGCTCGGCAATCGTTTCGCCGCTGCCAAACAAAAAGACACTTTCCGTCATATCAAGCGAACACTCGTCGATACTGCACTGCTCAATCTTTTCCGTGTACCGCCCGTAAATCTCGGTTACAAGCCGAGAATACCGCGCGTACTGTGAATATTGCGAGGGCACGAGCGTCAAATCGGGACATTTTTTCAATGCGGAATATACCGTTTCCGCCGTTTTTATCCCGTACTTTTTCGCTTCTTCGTTTTTAGCGAGCACGATTCCGTGCCGTTTTTCAGGGTCCCCACATACGATAAGCGGTTTCCCCGCGAGCGCGGGATTTAGCGCAATTTCCACCGACGCGAAAAAATTATTCAAATCGGAATGTAAAATAACCCTTTCCCGCTTTTCCACGCGAACCCCCTCTGTCTTTTTGTTTGTCGTATCCGCTGCGATTGGCGGACGGTTTTTATCCGTTTTTCCCGTTGACTGCTCTTATATTACGCTTATTTTTCCAATTCTTTCAAATAGGAAGTAACCGAATGCGCCGCGACGTTCCCTTCGCCGATAGCTTTTGCGTACTGATACGGTCTGCCCGTGCAATCGCCCGCCGCATAGCAACCTTTCAAGTTGGTCGCCATATCCCGTGACACGGTTACGTGCCCGTTTTCCATTTCTAAACCCTGCACGAGCACGGCAGGGGAAAAACTGTCACGCAGCATAAACACGCCGTCCACGGGTAACTCCTTTTCCAAGCCCACCGTAGGCGGAGCGGCAAAGGATATTCTTTCCACGCGTTTCTCCCCCACGATTTCCGTCGGCATTTTTTTAAGAATCTGCACGTTGGGTGCTTTTATCTCCACGTCTTTGTACATCGTAACCGCATACACCGTTTCCGCGAAGCCTGCCAAAAGTTCGATTTCGTGTTCCAAGCGTTTGGTGGTGCAAACGACGGCAATCCTTTTGCCTTTGTATAAAAACCCGTCGCAGGTCGCGCAATAGCTCACTCCGCGCCCCATAAACTCCGTTTCGCCCTTAATTTGTTTTACCGATTCCACGCCACAACCGAGGATAATCGTATAACTTTCGTAATAACCGCCCTCTTGCGTAGCAACGCCAAACTTTCCGTTCAACGCGTACACGGTAGCCACCTTTTCCTCTTTTATCTCAATTTGAGCCTCTTGAAGTTGCGTTTTTAACGCCTCGCAAAAATCCTTACCCGTAACGTTGGAAAGTGCGGGATAATTGCGGATAAGCTCCGCTTTTTCTATCTTTTCGCTTAACGCTTTCGAGCCGAACATCGCAAACGTTTTCCCGTTTGCCCGCAAGGTGAGTGCCGCAGATATTCCCGCAGGTCCGCTTCCGATAATTATACAGTCTAACATACGATTTCCTCCGTTTTCAGTATAACACACTTTTTCAAAAAAAGCAATATCTCATCTCTTTTTTGTTACGAAAAAGCCTTTTGTATAAAAATTTGCCGCGCTTATTCAAAGCGCGGCGCTTTTCTCTTACTTATACGGGGTCGGTC
>JAZRBK010000384.1:0-2643 GCA_045635025.1 Candidatus Scatosoma sp. | reverse complement strand
TTTCCCCTCCTTTTTTAGTCGTTTTCGCGTTTTTCAACGCAACCTCTCCATTATTGAGCAGTCTTATCGTAGCAGTACAAAATCGCGTCTGCCGTGCCCCAGTAAGGGTTAACTTCATAGCCGCCAATCTTCGCATTGTAGAAGTCGTGGTAAAGGTCAGAATAGAGCGCGATTTCAGGAACAACTTCATTCCAACGTTGGATATAGTCTACCCACGTTTCAAGATATTGTTCTTTGGTTTCTGCCTCGTAAACCATATCCCAGGTCAATTCGTCCATTTCCTTATCTGCGAACCAACCGGTGTTGCCCATACCCATATACATTCTCCACCTAGCAATGATTGCTGCGTTTTCTTCGCGCGTATACAAGCTTGCATCCGCTTCCGTGAAAGTAGCACCTTCTGCGGGCGTCAAATTAGTGTAAATGATGTTGCTATAAGAATACGGCGTCATCCAGTAACCTGCATAGTCGTAGATAGGCGACGTAAAGCCGGTTGCAAGGTTGAACATACCAAAGTAAGGCGCGGAATATTCACCGTTTCTATACATATATTGAAGCATAATCGAGAAATCGAGAACTTCTTGATTGATAACAACGCCCGCCGCCTTCGTCGTCGTAGCTTCTTTGAGCATAATAACGAGTTGTTCGGTTACGGGGTTGGGCATCGTGGAGCACCAGTTGATTGCCAAAGGCATGTAGTAGTCGTTGCCAACTTTTACCGTCTTATAGTCCGTCTTACCGCATTGATATTCTGCGTTGCCGTTTACAGCCGCTTCTGCCGCCGTCAACTTCTTATAACGGATACCGCCAACCGTTTCGCTATATGCCGTACCGTCCGCGTTGTAGTTCCAACCGTCTTGGGTAAGGAGCTCTTTCGCTGCGTCTACGCTGAACTCATAACCGTTCAAAGTAGCTTCAAGCTCATCTTTCGCTTCTTGATACATCCAGCTAGAAAGCCCGTAAGGACCTTTTACGATACTGCCGTAGCCGCCCGTGTACGCTTTTGCGAATTCGTTCTTGTCGAGAAGATGCGAAATCGCTTGACGAACTGCTTGGAATTGCGTAGGACCGTAGTCGCCTACAAGTTGAAGCTTACCGTAACCTGCACGGAGGTAGTTGGTGTACGCGAACTTGCTCGGGTCTTTTGCAACTTCTGCCAAACCTGCATTGATGGAGTCGCCGCCGGAAACGCCGCCCATAACGTCTACGCCGCCCGCCTTGAAGGTATCGAACATCGTATCGTCAACGAGCTTGATATAGGTAATGTCTTTAATGTGCGGTTTTTGTCCTTCGTAGTTGCCTTGGAAGTATTCGTTAATCGTGAGCGAAACTTTCTTTTCGCTGCTGTTCCAGTTTACAAACTTGTAAGGACCGGAGCAAGGACGTTCCGTCGTTGCATAACGAGCCTTTTCAAGTTGCTTCGCTTTCTTATATACCGTCTTACCAGACGTAGCGTCCGTTTCCGTTTCATACCATTTTTCGGTAAGGTATGCGCCTTGACCGTCGTCCTTAACGTCTACGTCGTTACCAAGCCAAAGCTTCGTGGAGTAGGGAGAGAATGCTGCATAGCTAATTTCATAATAGTACGGGAACAACTCTGCAACCATTTGATAGGAGAACGTATATTCGTCAAGCAATCTAATACCTGCAAAAGGCGTAGGTGACGTCGCTCCCGCGAATGCCGCTTGTCCTACGTAGCTCGTACCGCCCGCCGCTTTAAGACCTGCATCGTAAACAACGGGGGAAGCCATTGCAAGGGTATAAGCGACGTAGTCTTTTGCCGTAATCGCCGAACCATCGGAATACTTCAAGCCCTCGTTAATCGTGATTTTGAACGTTCTCGTGCCGTCGTCGTTTTCCGTAACGGAATGTTCTTTTACAACGACCTTCTCGTCCCATACGTATTCACCACCGCTCGTAAGCTGTACGGTTGCATAACCATTCGTAAGCGTACGAATGTCTGCGTCTGCCGCGTTGTTACCCCAAGCCGACGTACCGAAGTCGCTACCGCCAAGCTCCGTCGTGCTACCAAGAATAACGGAACCACCAACCTTGATTTCATTGCTGCTACCCGTGTCGTCATCGCCACCGCACGCAACAAAGAAGCCGCTGCACATAACAAGGCTCATTGATAAAGCAAGTAATGCTTTAATCTTCTTGTTCATAAGTTACCTCCTAAAAAATAATTTGTTTTAATTTTTATAAAAATTTCCCTCTTTTGAGAAAAAAATTTTTTTTACTTGATAAACTCTTTATTTTGTTTGGTGTAGTAACTACACCAAACAGGGGACGTCCCCTGTTTTCGCCCTTTTTGTAAAGAGCGTACATATATGCATTTTCCTAAATGATATATTGTATTATAGCACATTTTCCCCTACCTGTCAATAAAAAATCACGAAAAAATGAAATATTTTTGCTTTTTTAATTGATTTTTTCGATAGAACACTCCTTTGTTTGCCCTATTATTATATTATCATACCATACTTGCCCTAAAAGAAGAGGGTTTTCGCGGAAAAGTACTATTTTTCCCTCCGTAAACTACTTGACTTTCACGCGCTCGCGTGGTATCATTATAACGAAAATACTATGCAGGAACAGAAAAATGCTATTCGGTAAACACATCAACCGCTATTACTTAAAATA
>JAZRBK010000383.1:0-8614 GCA_045635025.1 Candidatus Scatosoma sp. | reverse complement strand
CAATTCGCCCAAAAATCGCAAAATACGGGCTTGTCCGTATGCGTAATGAGTTCTTCTAACTGTTCTCCGTTGATATGTTTGACCATTGTTTTTTCCTCCTTTTTAATATGTTTATTTAGTCTGAAAATATGCTACGGCGTTATCGAAAGGCACTTTTTCACTTTCGCCCGTCGCCATTTCCTTGACGTTCATCACGCCCTCTAAAAGCTCGTTTCCGCCGATAACCGCGACGTATTTCGCGCCGATTTTGTCCGCGTACTTAAACTGCGCCTTGACCGAACGCCCGATATGGTCGATTTCCGCATACACCCCAGCCGAGCGCAACGCGCTTGCAAGTGCGAACGCCTTTTGCCGACATTCCTCGTCCATACCCGCAAGATAAACTTTGCATTTTTCCTCTTCGGGGATAACGACGCCCGTTTGGCTCATTACGAGCAGTAACCGCTCAATCCCTGCCGCGAACCCAACGGCGGGGGTGGGATTCCCGCCGAGCTCTTCAATAAGTCCGTCGTATCTGCCCCCTGCACAAACCGTGCCCTGCGCGCCGATAGACGTGGACACGAATTCGAACACCGTCCGCGTGTAATAGTCAAGCCCGCGCACGATACGGGGGTCAATCTCGTATTCTACGCCCGCGAGCGCGAGGCAATTTTTAAGCGCCTTAAAATGCGCGGCGCAGTCCTCGCAAAGATAATCGAGCATTTTCGGTGCATCCGCATTGATTTTTTTGCAAGCTTCTTCCTTACAATCGAGCAGGCGCAACGGGTTTTTCTCATAGCGCGTCTTGCAGTCGTAGCAAAGCCCGTCCAAATGCGGAGCAAAGAAGTCTTTGAGCGCCTTATTATACGCAGCTCGGCAGGTTTTACAACCGATAGAGTTGACGTACAGTTTTACCTGCAAGCCGAGCTTTTTCAAAAGGCTGTCCGCCATTAAAATCGTTTCCGCGTCCGTTTGCGCGCTCGCCGAGCCGAACACTTCCACGCCGAATTGGTGGAACTCTCTCAATCTGCCCGCCTGCGGTCTTTCATAGCGGAACGCAGGGATAATATAGTACATTTTCGCGGGCAGAACGCCGTTCATCAGTCCGTTTTCGATAAACGCGCGCACAACGCCCGCCGTACCCTCGGGTTTTAAGGTTATCGACCTGTCGCCCTTGTCTTTGAACGTGTACATCTCTTTCGTTACGATATCGGAAGTATCCCCTACGCCGCGTTGGAAAAGTTCGGTGTGTTCAAAAACGGGCGTGCGGATTTCTTTTAAGTTGAAAAGGCGCGCCATATCCCGCGCTACGCCTTCCACGTATTGCCATTTATACGAGTCTTGGGGCAGAACGTCTTTCGTGCCCTTGGGAACGTTAATCATAATTTTTCCTCTCTTTGTCTGTCCAATCTTTCTAATCTAAGCCGTTCGGCTCTGTAAAAATCCATCTGCGCCGTGCAAATCTGTTCAACCGTCTATCAAAGAACGTATTTTTTCAAGTTTCTGTCGCCCGTAAGCTTTTGCAGGTGCTCGTCAACGTAACGGCGGTCGATATTCAAAGTAAAGGTAGGATAATCCCCGCCCGCGTTAAAGGAAATATCTTCGAGCAGATATTCCATAACCGTATGCAATCTTCTTGCGCCGATATCCTCGCTCGTAGCGTTGAGTTCGACGGAAACTTCTGCTATCCTTTCGATTGCGCCCTCGTCGAATTGCAAATCGATATTATCCACGCTTAAAAGTTGACCGTATTGGAAAGTGAGCGAGTTCTCCGTTTCCGTTAAAATGCGGACGAAATCCTCTTTCGTCAAGCTATGCAGCTCCACCGAAACGGGGAATCTGCCTTGGAGCTCGGGAATCAAATCCTCCACCGCCGCCACGTGGAACGCGCCCGCCGCGATGAATAAAATGAAATCGGTTTTAATCGGTCCGTACTTGGTTACCACCGTCGAACCCTCGACAATGGGCAAAATATCCCTTTGCACGCCCTCGCGGGAAACGTCCGCGCCGCCGCGGTTGCCCTTGCCTGCAATTTTGTCGATTTCGTCGATGAACACGATTCCGTCGTTTTCCGCGCGGTACAAAGCCTCCGCTTTAATCGCGTCCTCGTCCAAAAGCTTGCCAGCCTCTTCCTCCAAGACGATGGCAAATGCCTCTTTCACGGCGAATTTACGCTTCTTTTTCTTGCTCGGGAACATATCCCCGAAAATACTGCCGATAGAAATTGCCGCACCGCCGGGGACGAGCTCCATCGGTTGTTGCGTTTCGGTTACTTCCATTTCAATAATGACGTTGTCGTACGCGCCTTTGCGTAAGCCGTCCAAAAGGTTCGCTTCGAACACCTCTTTCGCGAGCTCGCCTTTCTCGTCCTTTTTCACTTCCGCGAGCGCGCGGACGAGCCGTTTTTCCGTAGCCACAGTCGCTTTGGATTTGACTTCTTCTTCCTTTTCCGCTTTCACGAGCCGATACGCACATTCCGCAAGGTCGCGAATCATACCCTCGACGTCCTTGCCCACGTACCCCACTTCGGTATATTTCGTCGCCTCGACTTTGACGAACGGCGCTTTGACGAGCTTGGCAAGCCGACGGGCGATTTCCGTTTTCCCCACGCCCGTAGGACCTTTCATAATAATATTTTTCGGCGTGATTTCCTCGCGGATTTCCGCAGGGAGCTGCGCGCGGCGGTAACGGTTTCTCAGCGCGATAGCCACCGCTTTTTTCGCTTCGTCTTGCCCGATGATATATTTATCCAACCGATATACGATTTGCTTAGGGGATAAATCCATTCTTACGCCTCCTTTTTCGACGTGCGTTTCGCCGTCTTTTTCCCGTCTTTATCTTTTTCCGCGCTCCTTTCCACGCAAGCCGTACCCACCGTTTCCAAACGGATATTATCATTCGTAAATACGCAAATCTCCGACGCGATTTTCAGCGCTTTCGTCGCAATCGTCGCCGCGTCGTAGTCCGTTTCCTGATAGAGCGCCCGTGCCGCCGCTAAGGCGTAATTGCCGCCGCTGCCGATAGCGCAAACGCCCTCGTCGGGCTCGATAACCTCGCCCGTACCCGATAATATGAGCAGGGTATTTTCGTCGGCGGTAATCATCATTGCATCTAATTTTCTGCCGATTTTATCGCTCCGCCAAAGCTCGGCAAGCTCCACCGCAGAGCGCATTAAGTTGCCTGCGAACTTATTGAGCATACCCTCGAAGCGTTCCGTGAGCGCAAACGCGTCCGTAACCGAACCCGCAAAGCCCAAAATAACCTTTCCACCGTAGATACGGCGTACTTTAACCGCCGTGTTTTTGAAGATGACCGATTCGCCCATCGTTACCTGACCGTCGCCGGCTATTGCCGTAACACCGTCCTTTTTTACCGCGCAAATCGTCGTTCCGCGAAACTCCATAGTCTTATTCTCCTATCGTCTGTCTTATTGCCTGCAAAGCGCGCTGAGCAAGCGTTTTATATCTTTCTTTTTTGTCCTTAATCCGCGTAGGCAAGGGCGCTAAAATGCCGAAATTGGCGTTCATCGGTTGAAAATCCTTGACGGGCGTCGTAATATGCGTTTGCAACGCACCGCACACCGTTTCGTTCGTAAATATTTTCTCTCGATTTCCCAAAATCTCGTCCGCGATAGCTATCGCCGCCAAAAGCCCGCTCGCCGCGCTCTCGACGTAGCCCTCCACGCCCGTAATCTGCCCTGCGAAAAAAAGCTTACGGTTATTCTTAACCGAAAAATTACGACTTAAAACACGCGGGGAATGAATATACGTATTCCTGTGCATAACTCCATACCGCAAGAACTCCGCGTTTTTGAGTGCGGGTATCATAGAAAACACCCGTTTTTGCTCGGGGAACTTCAAGTTCGTTTGAAAACCGACGAGATTGTACGCCGTGCCCGTCTCGTTTTCTTTGCGGAGCTGTAACACCGCATACGGACGTTTCCCGTCCTCGTCGAAGAGCCCCACGGGTTTGAGCGTTCCAAACCGCAGCGTATCCCGTCCTCTCGAAGCCATAACCTCTACGGGCATACACCCCTCGAAAATCTCTCCCTTTTCAAACTCGTGCAGGTGTGCGCGCTCGGCCAAAAGGAGTTCGTCCACGAACGCGTAGTACTCCTCTTTCGTCATTGGACAGTTGATATAGTCGCCCGTGCCCTTGCCGTACCTATCCCCCGTGAACGCCTTGTCCATATCCACGCTTTCCGCGGACACGATAGGCGCGCTCGCATCGAAGAAGTGCAAATCCTCCTCGCCGAACGTTTGCTTTATATTCTCACTCAGCTTGTCCGACGTAAGCGGTCCGGTCGCGATGATTACGTACTTATCCCCCGCTTCCTCGATTTGCGGAATTGCTTCCACCTCTTCCGATACGATTTTTAAGCTCTTTTGCGAGCGCAATTTCTCCGTGATATACGCGGAAAACTTTTCCCTGTCTACGGCTAACGCCGCGCCCGCGGGTACTTTCGTTTCGTCCGCCGCCTCGATTATCATCGAACCGAGCAAACGCATTTCCTCTTTTAACAATCCGCACGCGTTCGCGTATACGTCGTTGCTTTTAAGGGAGTTCGAACACACGAGCTCCCCAAAGTTCGGACTTTCGTGCGCGGGTGTGAACTTTTTCGGTTTCATTTCCACGAGCGTCGTCTTGATACCGCGGCTGGATAGATAATACGCCGCTTCGCTCCCCGCAAGCCCGCCGCCTACGATAAGCACTTCTTTTTTAGACGTCATCTTCCACGCCCTCGTAAATATACCCGCCGCTCTCTTCAAAATCCATCGGCGGCGCTTCAAACATACTCACGTAATCGGGCGCGATTTCCACACCCTTTTTCGCCTTAGCCGCTCCCGCCGAGCCCGCTACGCCTGACGCCCCGTCCACTTTTCCCGTTTTGTCCGAGTTTTCCGACTTTTCAGACTTTTCGCTCTTGCCGCTAACGCGATAGGCGCAGTCTTTGTTACTGCACTTTACACCGTTGCGCCCAACTTTGACGAGCGCGCTATTACAATCGGGACATTTTTCACCCGTGGGAATATCCCAGCTCATAAACTTACAATCGGGATAGCCCGAACAGCTATAATATACCTTGCCGCGTTGTGATTTTCTTACCGTCATCGCCGCGCCGCACTCGGGGCATTTCCCCGCAAGCTTGGGTTCTTCGTTGGACGGCATAGACATCGTTGTCTTGCATTCGGGATAGCTCGGACAAGCAAGGAACTTCCCAAACTTACCGCTCTTGACAATCATATTTTGTCCGCACTTGGGACAACGCACGGAAGAGATTTCCGCCTCGCTTTCGTTGACGATGTTCTTACATTCGGGATAGTTAGAACAAGCGAGGTATTTCCCGAAACGCCCCATTCTGCGGAGCATAAAATGCCCGCATTTTACGCAGACGGTATCCGTCCGCTCGTCGCCGTAAGAGGATGCTTTTCTAAGGTTATTTTCAAACCCAGGGTAGAAATCCCCGATAACCTTTCTCCATTCTACGCCGCCCTCTTCGATATCGTCGAGCTTGGTTTCCATTCCCGCCGTGAACCCTACGTCCATAACGTCTACAAAGCAACGGGTGAGCATATCCACGACTTCGTATGCAATCGGCGTGGGAACCATATATTTGCCGTCCTTTTTTACGTACTTTTGCGTGAGCTTTGCAATAATCGTCGCATACGTGGACGGACGTCCAATCCCTTTTTCTTCCATCGCTTTGACAATCGACGCGTCCGTATAACGCAGGGGCGGTTTGGTGAACTTTTGCTCTTTATTCAACTGCACGAGGTCGAGTTCGTCCCCCTCTTTCAAATCGGGCAGGAGCTTGGATACGTCCAAGCCCTCTTCGTCCTCTTTCTTTGCGGAAACGTCTTGATATACCGCCGTAAAGCCCGCAAATAAAAGTACCTTTCCGCTCGCCTTGAAGATATACCCGCTATTGTCGATTTCCATTTGCGCACTGTTGTATTTCGCCTCCGCCATTTGCGAAGCCAAGAACCGCTCGTACACGAGCTTGTAAAGGGAATAGTGCTTTTTATCGAGCAGCTTTTTCGCACGCTCGGGCGTCATATCAAGGTCGATGGGACGAATGGCTTCGTGCGCGTCCTGCGCGCCCTTTTTCGTCGCGTAAAAGTTGGGTTTTTCGGGCACGTACGCCTCGCCGTACACCTCGCGGATTTTATTCAAAGCCTTAAACTGCGCCTCTTTGGATACCCGCACGGAGTCGGTACGCATATAGGTAATAAAGGCTACGTGGTCGCCGTTGCCCGTGTCCATACCTTCGTATAAATGTTGGGCAAGCGACATCGTTTCTGGCGCGGTAAAGCCGAGCTTCGTGGAGGCGTCCTGTTGCATAGAACTCGTCGTGAAGGGTGCGGGCGCATGCGATTTCGCTATCGTCTTTTTCACTTTTGCAACGACGAATTTTCCCGCTTCGATTGCCGCGAGCACCGCCGCCGTTTCCTCCGCCGACGCGGGTTTGTATTTTTTCGTTCCCCGCTTTTCAAGAAGCGCCTTGAACGAGGCGAATTGCTTAGGTTTATCCCTAAGCTCCGCGGTTAAGTTCCAATACTCTTCCGGCTTGAACGCCGTAATTTCCCGCTCTCTTTCCACTACGAGCCGTAACGCAACCGACTGAACCCGTCCGCCCGAAAGCGTGCGTTTGCCGTTGCCGTTTTTATCCTCGATTTTATGATTGAGCAGGGTGGAAAGTTTATAACCCACGAGCCTGTCGAGCACACGGCGCGCCTGTTGCGCGTCTACGAGGTTGTAATTGATTTGACGGGGGGTCTGCAACGCCGCCTCTATGGCGCGCTGAGAAACTTCGTTGAACTCGATACGGTTTTGCCCGTTCTCGTCCAAGCCCAATACCGTTTGCAAATGCCAAGCAATCGCCTCGCCCTCGCGGTCGGGGTCGGTTGCAAGGTAAACGCGGTCGGCTCTTTTCGTCGCTTCCGTCAAGCGGCGGATTACGTCCTCTTTCCCCTCGGAGTCCACGTATTTCGGTTCGAAATTGTTGGCGATATCCACGCCGAGCGTGTGCACGGGTAAATCACGGATATGCCCCGCCGAAGCGTCTACGCGGTATTTTCCTTTGAGGTATTTGGAGATGGTTTTCGCCTTGGAAGGCGACTCTACGATAATTAAATCCATTTATTGTTACGTCCTTAAAACTTTTTCTGCTTTTTTATGCTTTGCGAGCCGTTTTTTGCCTGCTTTTTTTCTTGGCTCTTACTCAGTCCCCATTCATACGTGAGAATAACTATTCCCGCCGAGCGAGGCTACGAGCCCTTTCACTTCGAGCGAAGAGAGCACCGCCCGCGCCTTAAATACGGGAACTCCCGACCGCGCGGAGAGGGTATTGATATGCGATTCGCCAAGCTCGCGCAAGAGGGTTAGAAGTTTCTCCTCGTCCGAAGAAAGTTGGAGATTTCGCGTTTTGTCTTTGTTTATCGCCAAGCCGAGCGTTTCACAAACGTCGTTTGCGTTTTCAACTAGCGTACCGCCGCTTTTTATCAGTCCGTTACACCCCGCCCCTGCAAAAGATGCAGGCGGATAGGGAAATGCAAACACGGGTTTCCCCTGCGCCTTGGCGTGTTTCGCCGTGATGAGCGTACCGCTTTTTGCCCCCGCCGACACGACGAGCACTCCCTCGCCGAGCGCCGCTAATAGCATATTTCTCTGTTCGTAGGAA
The DNA here is from genome assembly GCA_045635025.1 of Candidatus Scatosoma sp. Lineage (GTDB taxonomy): Bacteria > Bacillota > Clostridia > Christensenellales > Borkfalkiaceae > Scatosoma. The sequence goes on along the minus strand of JAZRBK010000383.1, from coordinate 954 downwards.
AAAACGCGAACCCCCGTTTCATAAGGGTACGGCGAAAGCAAAAGCCCCCGCTTCATTACCCGTTCAAGAAGAGGTAAATTGGCTTGCGGCAACGCGGAAAGCCCGCCTGCGAGCACGCAAATGATTTTACCGCTCCCCAAAAGCGCGCCCTCGATAACGGCGGTATCTCCGCCCTCCGCCGTGCCCGTCGCTAAGGTTACCGCGTAGGAAAGTTCCTTTACCGTCGCTTGCGTAAGCTTTACCATCGGCGCGGGCGTTCTGCGCGAACCCACGGCTACGAGCGTTTTCGTCTGTAACAGGGATATATCCCCGACGGCGTATATCCTTTCGGGCGGATTGGGAAGTTCCCGCCAACTTTGGGGATAATACGGAGAAGAAATCTCTATTTCTTTGATTTGTTTTTGAAAATCCATATCTTCTCCTTATTTTTATCTTACAATTATCGCCCACTCTTTAAGCCTTTTCAAACTTTCCACACGCCCGTCGCCCATTCTATACTCACGCCCGTCGCCCTTTTCAAATGCGAACAAGACAAGGAGGGTGCGGCTTTTTCGACGGGAGCGTACTTAGACGTACGTGAGCGAGAAAAACCGCAAGCCAACAATCGGTTTTCCACACGCCCGTCGCCCATTCTATACTCACGCCCGTCGCCCTTTTCAAATGCGAGCAAGACGAGGCGAACGCGCATTTCCCGACAGGAGCGTACTAATCTGTACGTGACTGAGGGAAAGCGTAAGTTCAACGAAGTATTGCGAAGTATTTCAAAAGGGCTTAGTTCCAAAAGGGCTATTTACTCATTGTCTAAGTCCGCGCCGTAGGTACGGTATGATATTGCTTCATATAAATGGTCGGGAGTTATGTTTTCAGACAAATCCAAATCGGCTATCGTGCGCGCCACTTTCAAGATACGGGAACGCGCTCTTGCGGAAAGGCGCAAACTCTCAAACGCTTCGC
>JAZRBK010000382.1:0-4821 GCA_045635025.1 Candidatus Scatosoma sp. | reverse complement strand
GCCATTCAGGACGGCACCCTGGACGTGATCGCCACCGACCATGCCCCCCATAGCGCCGAGGAGAAGCTCTGCGCCTACGAGAAGGCCATGAACGGCATCATCGGTCTGGAGACCTCCTTCCCCGTGAGCTATACAACGCTGGTCATGGGCGGCTGCGTCACGCTGGATAAGCTGGTGGAGCTGTCGAAAACGCAAGGTTTTTCGCTGTCCGTCGTGCATTGCGAACACGGGATTCGCGGCGAAGAAAGCTTGGAAGATATGCGCTTTGTGGAAGCGTTCTGCCGTGCGTTGGACGTTCCGTTGACCGTTTTTTCTTGCGATTGTAAAAAGCGCGCGAAGGATACGCTCGTGAGCTTGGAAACCGCCGCCCGTGCGTTTCGGCGCGAATGCTTCTCTTCCCTCGTAGCCGAGGGGAAAGCAGATTTTATTGCGACCGCACATCACCAATCAGACGAGGCGGAAACGGTGCTTTTTCGGCTCTGCCGCGGAACGGCGCTTTCGGGCGTAAAGGCAATGTCGGAAGAGGACGGGGTGCTCGTGCGGCCGTTTTTGACTTGGAAAAAGGAAGAAATCCTCGCTTACGTAAAGAAAAACGGGCTCGCCTATCGGGAGGATAGCACGAATAAACAAGTGGACGCTACGAGAAATAAGCTCCGATTAGAGGTTTTTCCCGTTTTGGAAGAGGCTATCCCTGCGGCAAGGGAAAACATTGCAAGATTTGCCGCGCTAGCCGCAGAGGACGATAACTATCTTTATCGGGAAAGCGAAAAACTGCTTTCCTATCAGGATAAAGAAATTACAATCGCTTTTTGTAACGCCGCCCCTTTATTCCGCCGCGCGTGCCTGACGGCAATGAAAGCTTTGGGGATAGAAAAAGATTATACCGCTTGTCATTTGCAAAGCGTGTTTGCTTTGCAAGATAAAGAACGGGACGCAAAAGTGGATTTGCCGCTTGGGGCGGTTGCCGAGAAAACGGGAACGGGGATTCGACTGTTTTTACTTAAAAACGAAGAGGTGCTTCCCCCCTTGCCGACCGTTGAGGGGGCGATAGATAAAATGCGTTTCGACGGGGGCAGGTACGAGGTGAAACTGCTTTTTGACGAGCCTATCGGCGGGGAATACGCAGGGAAAGTTTTGCGTGCGGATTGGGAAAAATTACCCAAAGACGCCGTGTTCCGCTTTCGCAAAGAGGGGGACGGGATTGAAAAGTTCGGCGGGGGGACGAGAACGCTGAAAAAGTTTTTCAACGAGAAGAAAATTCCCGTAAAAGAACGCGGATACTTGCCGTTGATTGCACAAAAAGCGGGAAATTGCGTTTACGCCGTTTGCGGCGAGGAAATCGCGGATACTATCAAAGTTACGAAAACAACGCAACGCGTCGTTTATATTATTTTACAAAAGAAGTAAGGAGAAAGCACTATGTCGGAAATACACCCTAACGTGGAATACGTAATGCTCACGCAACAACAAATCGCCAAAAAAGTGAAGGTTATGGCGAAACAGCTCGATAAACTGTACGAGGGCAGACAACCTGTTGTTGTCTGTATCTTAAAGGGGAGCGTCGTGTTTTTCTCCGATTTAATTCGCAATATGAAAACGCCGCTCACGATTGATTTTATGAGCGTATCTTCCTACGGTAACGGCGCGAAGTCGACGGGAGAATTAACGGTTAAAAAAGACCTTTCCACGGATATCAAAGGTCGCGACGTACTTATCGTAGAGGATATTATCGACTCGGGGAATACCCTTTACAAGCTGAAAAAACTGCTCAACGAGCGTTTGCCTGCGAGTGTGAATATCGTTACGCTCCTCGATAAGCCCGAAAGAAGAGAAGTTCCTATGCAACCTGAATATACCTGCTTTGTGATAGAGGACGAGTTCGTCGTAGGGTACGGGCTTGATTATGCGGAAGAATACCGCAATTTGCCTTACGTCGGCGTGTTAAAACGTAGCGTTTACGAAAATGCGTAAATGCACAAACGGGCGAAACGAATAAAGCGATAGAAGATAAGTAGCTATAAAACAAAGGTACGAGCCGAAACAGAGGAAGTGTTTCGGTTCGGTTTTTTACTGTTTTCTTGCGCGGATATATTCACCGCCGTTCCGCAAAGGACACTCGTGCGCTTTGGCGAGTGCGGAGACGGAAACGACTTGATATCCCGCCGCTTTCAAATCGGGTAAAAGCCGTTTCAACGCGGACACGGTATTGCCGTATCCGTCGTGCATTAGTACGATACCGCCTGAAAACTTATTGTCGAACACGGTGGAATAAATCTCCTCTGCGCTCGCACCCGTCCAATCAAGCGTGTCAATCGTCCAATTCATCACGGGCGTTTTGACGTTCGCGCGGACGAGGTCGTTCGTCTTTCCAAACGGGGCGCGGAAAATATGCCGCTTTTTTCCGTCTATGCGGGTGAGCAGATTGTCCGTTTGCGAGATTTCCCAAACAATTTCCTCTTCGCCAAGCGCGGACATGTCTAAATGGGAATAACTGTGATTGCCAAGTTCGAAACCGAGCGCGCAGGCGGCGTGTAATAGTTGTGTGGAATGGGTATTAAACAGATGTCCGTTGCAAAAAAGGGTAGCGCTCGCTTTGCAGTCGGGGTTGCTTTCGTTGTATTCCGCAAACACGGCGAGTATATTTTCAAGCGTTTTTGCGGGCGCGTCGTCAAACGTGAAAGAAATGAGCTTGTACGAGCCGTCTATATACGAGATATCCACGTCGGAAACGTCCCAATACATATCCGCGTTTTCGTTGTTTTCGCTTGGGGGTAGCGGTTGCTCGGCAGGCGGAGAGCTTGGGTCGGGCGTATCGCTCGGCGGTACGTTGATAAAGCCGTCGGGGAAATCGTTCTCGCTTACTTTGTCGCCGTCTGTCGGCGGAGTGAAACTTTCTTCCTTTTCCGCCGTCGGCGGAAGAAGTCCGTCTTGGCTGTGCGGCGGAGCAGAAAATGCGCACGCGTTTAACGTGAAACATATAGAAAACAAAGAAATAAGTAACGGTGTTTTTCTAACGTAAAGCATAAAAGCAGTATTTGCAGTTGCGCTCTTTTTATGCGTTTTTGGGCGCGGTAGAACGGGGTATGGGAAGTTTGTGGGCAGGTGCGGTTAAGCTACGGAAAAAATATAAAAAGTAAAAACGGGCTTAAAAACGGCAAAATACGACAAAAAACGCGGAAACAAACCGCTCTGCGGGCAGAAAGGTGCGCGGGTTACCGTCAAAAATCAGGTTTTTTGATGGAATCTATTGACTTTATCGTTTGCATATGGTATAATATGGTTTGTCAGTCTATAAAACTTTTATAGGATAAGGTGTATGTGTAAAGAGGAAAAGCAAATTATAGAGGTCTGCGAAAAGTTCGATATCCAAGGGGAATATCGCCGCTACGAGCGGATTAACAGCGGACACATCAATACGACCTATTGCGTCTACTTCGAACGGCACGGGGAACTCAAAGATTATATCTTACAACGCGTGAATACCTACGTATTCAAAGACCCCGTAGCCGTGATGGAAAATATATCGCAGGTTACCGAATATATCCGCGAAAAAATTAAAGCAGGCGGACGTTCGGCAAAACGGCACGTGCTCCATTATGCAAAAACGCCGAGCGGCGTATACTATGCAATTTCAGGCGACGGCGGGTTTTGGCGGTGTTGCCGCTTTATTGAAGACTCCCTTTCTTTAACGCAAACGGACGATTTGCAGATTATCGAAGAATCGGGTAAGGCGTTCGGCGAGTTCCAAACGTATCTTGCCGATTTCCCCGTGAAAAGTTTACATATCGTTATCCCGCATTTCCATAACACGATTAACCGCTATCAGGCGCTCGCCGAGGCAGTAGAGAATAACGAAGCGGGGCGGCTTGACGAAGTAAAAGACGTTTTAGCGGGGTATGCGGCGCTCGAAATGCTCGCAACCGAGCCGTATAAACAACAAAAACAGGGGATTTTGCCTCTGCGCGTTACCCATAACGACACGAAAACGAGCAACGTCTTATTCGACAGGGAAACGCACGAACATCTTTCCGTTATCGATTTAGATACGGTAATGCCGGGGCTTGTGGCGTTTGATTTCGGGGACGCCATTCGCGCAGCCGCTTCTACCTCGGACGAGGACGAGCAGGATTTGAGTAAGGTTTTACTCGATTTGGAAAAATACGAGGCGTTTACGCGCGGGTTTGTCGGAGCGGTTGGCGGAATGTTGACGGCGGCGGAAAAAGAGTCGCTTGCCCTTGGCGCGCTTGCCATGACGGCGGAATGCGGGGTTCGCTTTTTGACCGATTATCTTAACGGCGATAAGTATTTCCGTATCCATTATCCTAAGCAAAATCTCGCACGCGCGCGTTGTCATTTGAAGTTGGCGCAAGATATGGCGGCGAAATTGGATATTATGAGCGAAATCGTGAAAAAATACTGCTAAGCTTAGGAATCGAACCCTTAAAAACAGGTAACATTCCATAAAAGCCGACAAGAGTGCGGATAATCAAACAAACGAATAAAACAGACCAAAAACGGAATAATCAAAAAGAAAGAGCGAGGAGAGCTTCCTCGCTTTAATTTTTATTGATTTTGAAAAGCGCCATTAAGATTACGCCCAAATTACCGCCGACGACGAATCCAATACCAAGTCCCAACCAAAACATAATTTCTTCCTCCCATTGCGTTTTATAAAGTATTGACAGGACGAATATTTTTATACCCGCATTATCTCTATTTTATATCCGTTTTATATCCGTTTTATCTTCGTGCGTATTTTTGCTTTTGTTACAGTATACGCGAAGGCGCGGATTTTTGGAACTATTTTTCGCTCGCGGGGAT
>JAZRBK010000381.1:0-5509 GCA_045635025.1 Candidatus Scatosoma sp. | reverse complement strand
CCGCAATCATAACCTCGGACGAGCAATATACGCTATCGCGAACGGGCAGAGAGTACTCGGTTAAATTGACGTTCGCAAAAGGCGAATTGTATACGCCGCCGCATTCCTTAGCCGCTGCCGCCGCCTGTATCATCATATTTTCGTAAACGTCGATTTTCTCTTTGGTAAGCCCGTCGTAGAACGTGCTCTCGATATTCATAATATCGGGCGCGTTTTTATTCTTTAAGCAAATAAGCAACGCCTCGTACACCGATACGCCCAAACGCCGCTTTTTATGCAACGCAACGAGCGGTTCGGACAAGTCCCCTTTCAGTCCCACTATCGTCGTGGCTTTTTCGCCAAGACTAACCTTTTCCTGTGCGCCTGCTAAGGCGAGCGTGGATGTGATTTTTTGCACGACGTCCGTTTTATTCGTCTTATTCGAGTGGAGTTCCAAACAAAAATCGCCAAGCCCTATCCCGTCCAAACGCTTTTTAACGACGGAAAGCGCGGCTTGCTTTTCCGCGACGAAAAGCACCCGCTTATTCTCGTTGAGCGCGTTTGCGATAATGTTAGTAATCGTCTGCGATTTACCCGTTCCCGGAGGGCCGTGCAACACGAAACTCTTGCCCGTTTGCGACAGGGAAATCGCCGCCCATTGCGAAGCGTCCGCTTGCAAAGGAGTCAACGTAACGTCCGGTCTGCCTTCGTCCTCTTTGAGGCGTTGTTCGCCGCTGCCGCTAAATACGACGGCGTTATTCAAAAAGGCTTGTACGATTTCGTTTTTCGAAAACTCGCCGATATTTTGCCGTAAGTCGTGCCACATTTGATAGCGCGCAAACGAGAACGCGGCAAGATACGCGTCGTCGTATACTTCCCAACCGCGCATATTCACGACTTCCATTCTCACCATAGCAAGGATTTCGGAAATCTTTAAGCCCTGTATCATTCCGTTTAACGCACGGACGTCGATATTAAACTCCTGCTTTAAGTATTCAAGCAAGGTTGCATTGACGGACAAATCCTCGTCCGTGAGCGAGATAGAATACCCCGCCCCGCCCTTACTCTTTTTCAAGGTTACGGGCAAGAGTACAAGAGGCGCGTAATGTTCCGCACCGTCCTCGCGGGCGTACCATTTCAAAAAACCGAGCGCCAAATACAATATTTTCGTACCCGATTCCTCCGCCGCTTCTTTGCTCTTCCGCATAAGACGGGCAACCGTTTCCATTAAAACGTTCTCATTCTCAAACGAACGGAGCGTTCCCGCCGCGTTTTCAATCGCTATCAATTCCCGCATAGCGCGGACTTCTTTCGTCGAACCGTATTTCACGCCGCGACCCGCAATTTCCGCCATGTCCGCCGTAGAGGGTGCTAACGTCATCTCCCCCTTTTGGGTAAGCGCGTCGAGCATTTCGTCGGGTGAAGTTACGACGAGGTGCGAAGCCGTTTTCGCAGGCAAGAAGTTCAAAAGAGCGTTTTTCATCGACAAGTCGAGAAGCCGCCTTTCCCATTGCTTGTCCTTAGTGAGTTCCTCGTCAATCGAAAGTTTTTGCGTTTCGCGCAGAGCGGTCGGTGCGCTTTCAGGAGAAGTATCCTCTTCGGAAAGCACTTCGTAGCCCTTTACGTTACGCGCGCGGAGCGGCATTGGCAAGATATGTGCGATACGGCAACGGTGCACGTCTACGCAACGCTCGTAATATTCCTCCGCATCGAGTTTTTGCTTAAAATGCGCTTCGGACGTAGAATATGCCGCGTTCTTATCCGAGAACAAATCCTCCACGTCGAAACAGCTTACGTTGTTAATGCCGTCGGAAACGTATGCACTCAAACGGCTCATATCGTCGGAAACGGTATCGATAAAACAGGAATCGTACAACCACGCGCCGCACGTAATCTCCTTTTCCCCAAACACGAGTACGGGGTGCAACCCAAAGCTTTCTATGCACGAACAAGCAAAAAGCGCCATTTCCAAAGGCGAAGCCGCACGGGTGGATAAAATCTTAACCCCTACTCCCGCCTCGACGGGTTTGGAAATATCCGCGTCCTTTCTCGCCACCGAAAGTTGGCGTAAAACGGAAAAGAGGGCGGCTACGATACGGCGAACCGCGTTTTTATCATTGCCGATATATCCGCCGAGTTCACATTCTACGTTCCATTTTTTCAGCTGCGTAGCTACGTCCGTACGGATTTTCGCACAATCGGCAAGTCGGGGGCGCACGAAAGAAGCGAGTAAGGCGTTATCGCCGTCTATGCCCTGCCAAAAATCAAAGGGCAACGTCGTAAGCGACCATTCCGCGCTAGCCACCACCTTTTTATCTTTGCGGAGCACCGCTTCGATTTTCTCCTCGCGGATTTCCTCTGCACTCGAAAAATAGAACGGGGACAAAAGATTGCCAAGCTCCACCTTGACGACGCTTTCAAACGGGATTTCTTCCAGCGTTTTTACACAGTCCACAAGCATACCGTGTTCATTGGTGAGCGTAAGCGTGAGCCCGTCCACCGCTTCCTCGCTTGCGTTTTTGATTTGCAACGAGGAAAATAACGGCTTCCGCGCAAAATAATCCGCATAGGAAACGACTTTTAAGGTTTCCCCGCTTAACTTGAGCCATTCTTCCCATTTTTTAACTTTTTGTGCCATCGATTTTCTCCGACGCGCCTACGGCGCGTATTTTTCTTCTCTTCTATTATACACCCTCCCACAAAAAAAAGCAACCCCTATACGCAATTTTTTCGCGCGCGCATATAAAAAAGCCCCGAACTTCTTCAAGGCTTTTTCAATCGTTTTATTTGGTTTTATATACACCGTTTTTATTGCACCGTTTCGCTCGACGTAACGCGTTATGCGTTTAATCGTTAAGGTATTGTGAAACTGTATAGGAAAGCTTGTCAATAACCTCTTCTAAATCCCCGAACAACATACACCCTGCCGCACGGATATGCCCGCCGCCGCCGAACACGCCCGCAATTTTATTCACGTCCGCGTATTCCTTGGAACGCAAAGAAACCTTATACTGACGGTGTTTCATCTCCATAAGCGAAGCCGCCACTTCCACCCCGTCCACGTTGAGCGGAAAATCGACAAACCCCTCCGTCATTCCGTTGTCCGCGCCGCATTTTTCCATATTCTCGCGCGTAATCGCAATCAGCGCAAATCTATCGTCGAAAAAGTAGCGAATACCGCTCATCGTCTTTGCAAAGAGCGCGGCACGCGCTTTGGGTTGCTTTTTGAATAAATTGTAATTATACGAGCGAATATCCGCCCCCGCTTTCACAAGCTTTGAAGCAAGCAAAAGCGTTTCTTCGTTTACGTCGTCGTGGGAAAAATTGCCCGAATCCGTCAAGAGCCCAAGCAGTAAATATTCCGCCGTCTTTTTATCAAATGGAGCACCCATGTACGCGATGAGATTGGCTACGTTCATCACGTTTGCCGAACATTCCCGCACGTAATTATACTTTGCAAAAAGCGGATTGGAAATATGGTGGTCGATATTGACGGTGTCAATGCGTTTACGCTCAGCGAAAAGAAATTCGTCTGAAAGCGCGCCAAAACGCTGTACATCGCTACAATCGACGCTCACGAGTAAATCGTACGCTTCCGTCGGCTTTTTCTTAACCCCGTCAAGCCCGCTCACGAAAGAAAGATTAGAGGGAATATCGCTCTCCACACACACTTCGTTGTCGATTTTGAGATTATCGAGCGCAGACGAAAGCGCGAGCGCGCTCCCGAAAGCGTCTCCGTCCGGGCGCATATGCGTAAAAATCACCACGCGTTTTGCCCGTAAAATCCGTTTTGCAATCTCTTCCAAAGTGTTCATTGCGTTTTATTCGTCCTCTTCGTTTTTCTCGTCCGGTTTATCGATTTTAATCTTTTTGAACAGCTCGTCCATTTTAGAACCGTATTCCATACTCCCGTCCATACGGAACGTAAGCGCGGGTACGGTACGCATACGCATTACCCCCGCAAGTTCTTTACGGAAAAAGCCCGCATTCTCTTGCAAGAGCGCAAAGGAACGTTTCGCTTCCTGTTCGTTCACGCCGTAAATACTCACGTACACGAACGCCGTCTTCAAATCGGGAGCGACGTCCGTTTCCGTAACGGAAATCAAGCCTTTGAGTTCGGGTTCTCTGTCTTTGAGTTTCCGCAAAAGCGCGCTGATTTCCTTTTGATATTCGCCGTTCAATCTCGACGTTCTCGAAACTTTCATTACGCTTTAATCTCCTCCGTTACGTAACATTCGATAATATCGCCCACGCGGATTTCGTTAAAGCCGTCGATAGCACAACCGCATTCATAGCCGTAGTTAACTTCTTTCACGTCGTCTTTGAAACGTTTGAGCTGTTTCACGCCGCCCTCGCAAATCATAATATCCTCGCGATAGATACGGAGCTTACCGCCGCGCACAATCTTACCGTCGATAACGTAACAACCTGCAATCGTGCCCACACCCGTAATATTGAACGTTTGACGCACTTCGCATTTACCCGTAAGCGTTTCTTTGAGCTTCGGCGAAAGCATACCTTTGAGCGCCGCTTCCATATCTTCGAGGAGTTCGTAAATAATACGGTAGCTTCTCACGTCCACTTTCGAGCTTTCCGCAAGCTTCTTCGCCTTAGCGTCGGGACGGACGTTAAAGCCGATAATAATCGCGTTCGCACTATCCGCGAGCATAACGTCACCCTCGTTAATCGCACCCGCCGCCGCGTGAATAACTTTCACGCGTACTTCTTCGTTCGTAAGCTTTTCAAGCGATTGTTTTACAGCTTCTACACTACCTTGCACGTCGCCTTTTACAATGAGGTTAAGGTTCTTCATCTTACCCTCTTCTACTTGCGCGAAGATATCGTCGAGCGAAACGCGGCTCTGTTCTTTAATCATACTCTCGCGTTGCTTGTTCTTTCTCTCTTCCTGCACCTGCTTCATCAGCGCTTGGTCAACCGCCATAATGCTGTCGCCCGCGTTGGGAACGTCCTCTAAACCGAGAATGGAAACCGCCATGGACGGTCCAGCCGATTTGACCGCTCTACCCTTATCGTCAAACATGGCACGCACACGCCCCATCGTCGTACCCGAAAGAATATTATCGCCCGTTTTGAGCGTACCCGTCTGCACGATAATGCTTGCAACAGGTCCTTTTCCTTTATCCAACTTCGCTTCGATAATCGTACCGCGCGCTTGACGATCGGGATTCGCTTTGAGTTCTTGCATTTCCGCAACAAGGTTGACCGAATCGAGCAAATCGTCAATACCCATACCCGTCTTAGCGGAAACGGGTACGACCATTGTATCACCGCCCCATTCTTCGGGAACGAGTTCGTGTTCGATAAGTTCCTGTTTTACGCGATCGGGGTTAACTTCGTATTTATCCATTTTATTCATTGCAACAATGATAGGCACGTTCGCCGCTTTCGCGTGATTGATCGCCTCCACCGTTTGCGGCATAATCCCGTCGTCCGCCGCTACCACAAGGATAACGATGTCCGTTACCTGCGCACCGCGTGCACGCATAAGTCGGATCGTAGCCATGTCGTT
>JAZRBK010000380.1:0-2916 GCA_045635025.1 Candidatus Scatosoma sp. | reverse complement strand
CCAATACAAAGGTGAAATATCTGCATCCTCACCGTTGATACGCTTATATAAAGCAATTGCCGCGGGTTTCGGTTTTCCAGGATTTACAAGGTCGTCAGGCGAATAGAACAAACCAAAATTATTTTCCCCTTCGCTAACGTTCATCGAATAACAGTTAGAATAACGGAACCAAAAACACGTTTCCACAAACGGCATTTTTTCTTCTACAATATCCAACATTCTCATAGCGTATTCGGCGGTCAAAGCCTGCGTTTCCGCAGTTCCGACCTCACCCATAGACGCTTCCGTAATGCCTATTTCAGTAATCCAAACACGCTTTTCACCATCGTTATGGCGTTTTGCAACGTCGTACAAGGCAATCCCACGTTCTTCAAACAGCTTCATACCATTTTCATGATCGCCACCGCTCGCCTTTGCGTTGAGTGGATAACAATGCCATGCAATAATGTCAAAATATTCGTCGGGATCGGTTACCGCATACGTTTCAATGGTTGGATATTTCTTCGATTCAATCGCATTATATATCCCTTCAAAATATACTTCTTGGGCGTACTGCGACATACCAGGCATAACGATAAAATTGTATTCGTCCACGGATGTAACGCCTTTCTTTGCCGCATAGCAAAGATCAGCCGTAATTGCCGCCGCTTCACCCTGCGGATAAAGGCTGTTCATTTTATCGTTGTTGTAATCAGACTTGTGCATGAAAGAGTCCAAGTCAAATTCATTTCCACATTCCCAAAAATCAATTTCGGGGAATTCCGTTGCCAACATACGATAACATTCCGAGTACATTTCCAGCCAAGTTTTATAGATTTCAGGGTCTTTCATAGGCTCGGGAACGGTCGCCGTCGTACCTGCTTTATAGCCATACGGATAAATATAACGATGGTTCATCACCAAGATGCGTTCTACGCCTTCCGCCTTTAACCGCGCAAAGTACTCGTGATAGCGATCGCATTCCGCCTGAATTAAAGACATTTCATTGCTCGTTTCCGCACGCTGAATGACCGTGTTCAAATGCATCCAAACACGTTGACAATTAACCCCCAACGCACCTGCGGTTTTGCTCGTCCACTCCATCGTTACGCCTTCGTCACGCCAATCCCCTTTGGGACCAACTTCCGAGGCAAGTTCCGCACCGCCGTAAAAATATTTTGCTCTATCAAACGCAGGAAGTTTTGGGTTGCCGTCAGAGCTACTACTCTCATTTCCCCCATTCCCTTTGCATCCGACTGGAACAAGCGTAATCAATGCCGTAGCCAAAACAAGAGAAATCGCTTTGAATATTTTCTTAACTTTACTCATCTTGTCCACCTCTCTTTTTATAAAGAAGCGCGCCCAATGCAACTACCATTGGCATCATCATACCATAAGATAACGTACTTGCGCAACCGCTTTCTTCCGTAGCTTCCGTTTTGTCCGTCAATTCCTTTTCGGATAATTCGGTATCGCTCGACTCCCAATTATCCGCTTCAATCGAAATCGTAGGATTTAACGTATACAAACGAACAGATTCTAAGGACAATACCGTTTCCGCCAAAGTAGCAACAGATATTTCCATCGTTCCTTTGTTGTCCAATTCATATACGGCAATCGGTTCTTCCAGCAAAGCGTCCGGTTGCGTATTTCCGACCAAAGCAATCGAAAGTTTTCCGCCGATTGCTTCCAACATAATAACGCCGCCATTTTTCAATACAGAAAAATCAAACAAGCCTACACCGCCGATTTTGTCCATATTAGAATAAATACTACCATCGGCGTTCAAACGAACAAAGTGCTCCCCGATTTTTACTTCAACGCCATTTCCTGCAACACTGTTTACGTCAATATACGCAAGGAAGTCGGTGTATTTTTCGTTGATTTTTACCTGTGAAGAATATCCAAGCGATATTCCTTTTCCTAAATCTACCGTATCGCCTGCTACCGAATACAATGCAGAATTATTAAAATCCACGTTGACGTATTCGCTATCCGTTGCATTAGCGTTAATGCCTGCTGTTTCCAATTTCCCTTGCAACGCAATATTTGTTACGGAAAAATCATTCAAGCGGAAGGTTGCGCCGTTTAATGCGGATACCGTTATATAGCCGCTTGTCGCTACGTCTGTTGCAACCGCCCTGCAAACGTTCATCTTGGACATGTCTGCCGCATTTGCATAATACAAATAAGCATTACCGCCACGAACAATCATCATCACTCGATAGGTAACCGCACCCTCACGCCAGTTTTCAGCAGACCAAAAATCAAGCTCAGGGTAATTTTCATATTGATTGATAACTCCGTTCGTATTTGCTCCTACAAGATTACAGTTATACCCTTGTAAAATCATACCTTCCGTGGTACTACCGAATAAAATACTCGGCGAATCAACTGCATAGTCGTTACGGTTTTCTTTACCAAAGCTAAGCCCAATATATTGCCCCATAGCATCCGCCCTGTTTTGCGTTACCGTAATAGAGAATCGACAAATAAATTCGCTATACGTTTGCTTTGCGCCAAAGCAGCTTCTTTCGTTGCTATCCGTAAATTGGATATAAGGCGTAGCATTGAATACGTTTGGAAAGGCAACGCCCGAACCGAGATACCATATCTTCTCGTTTACATATCTCTCTACGTACGTAAAATCATCTTCTACCGTTTCTTTTACGCCCGTGAAATTGATTGCATGATTTTGCGTATTCGCGCTTACGTAAGAATTACTAACCACCTGAACGTTATCGAAGAACACCGCTCCGCTTTCATCACCAAATGTCGCCAAACCTACGAAACCGTTTTCTACTGCGTCTTCAAACGCCGCTGTATATCCGCCTACCTTGACCTGCATACTGCCGTCATAATATCCGATAAACTCGATATAATTCTTTCCGTTTGCAAGAATTTGACACGGAATTTCACCCGTTTGCGCCACAAGCG
>JAZRBK010000379.1:0-5644 GCA_045635025.1 Candidatus Scatosoma sp. | reverse complement strand
GCAAGGGATTTTCCTTGTCACCAAACTTCATGCCGCAGATTGCTTCCATCTTTTCGATGTATTGCATGATTTCTGCTTGGATGTCAGGGTTAATTTGTTTGCCGTCTTCGTAATACTGCGTGCAAGCTTCCGTAGAGATGGTGAAGCCTTGGGGTACGGGAAGACCGATGTTGGTCATTTCTGCAAGGTTAGCACCCTTACCGCCGAGGATATTACGCATCTTCGCATTGCCTTCCGTGAAGAGATAGCAATATTTTTTTGCCATAGTGTTTATTTCCTCCAAAATATGATTTTTTCCTTTTTAGCCGAGCACAAGGAACGAATAACCCCACCCACAAAAAACGCTTCCGAACGCAGTTAAAAAACGCGAGGGGAAGTTTTTCATTTTTTGCCTTAGGGCGCACCGCGCCTTGCCACATTATATTTTAATATAAAACGCGAAAAATATCAAGTCTTTCGCGTAGGTTTTTGAGATTTTTTCGGTTTTTTTTTGGATATTTTCAATTTTGTTTCTTTATCTCCCCTTTCCCCGTTTCTCATAACAAAACTTAGATAGCCTGACAAGCATTGAACCCTACAAGGTTTTAGAGAGGAAAATAGAGCTCAATCAACCAAAGGGTTATCCCAAGGGATAATTCCCCTTTCCTTGAACTCTTCTTCATAGTTAATGCCACTCGATTCCAAAGCGAGCTTAAAAGCAGCCTTAAATCCACGCTTAAAATAGACCAAGCGTTCCCATTCGCGCGCGGCGCGCAACGTCCCGTGATATTCAGCGAACGCCTTTCTCAAATCGGGATATTTTTCGAGCTTTAACGTCAGTTGTTGGTGTTGCATTTCTTCCTGTCTTTGCTCTTCCCTAAGCTCGTGGGGAATATTCTTTAAGCCCCCCAACGCCTCGTACAGTATATCCATCATATCTAACATAACTTTTCTCTCCTGTTTGTAGAACGTTATACAAAGATTTTATCACACATTACCTAATAATGGTAATATTTATAGAATATTCTATTTTTTTCCAATTCGGGAAATTATTCCTTTATGATATTGGTATGGGAGTAGATGTTAATTTTCGCGATATACTGCAAAGCTTTTTGCAAGAAAACCGCCTAACGCAAACAGATTTTGCTAAGCGAGTAGGTATAAAACCAAGTCAGGTTTGTGAATGGCTCAAAGAAAAAGCAAAACCGAGCTATGACCTACTCAAACAAATATGTTTAGCGTTTAATATCTCTGCCGATTATTTTTTAGGGCTTACGAACGAATATTAAAAAGCAACCCCGAAAGGTTGCTTTTTTCTTTTGATTTTTTCTTATAATACATCCGATAAAACTTTGGACAGGCTATTCCCTATGGGTTTCGTTTCGTATGCCCGCCAACTTCCCGAGGGCTTGTATTCTAAGTTGTATAAATTATAATCTTTTTTCGCATCTTCGTCTAATTCGTAGGTATTCCAACCTTGCGTATACCCTACGCTATCGCGCCAAGTGTCCGTAGAAAACGAAGGTTCTTGATTGCTCGGGGAATAATAAATCTCTTGGCAATATCCGCGCACCGATTCGCAAACCTGTCTATACCCCGTTACGTTTCCATATATATCGACGATAGGCGTAAATACGGTTACGTATACACAAACCGTACCTACGTAACTGTCAGTATCGTTATCCAGCGTATCAATCGTGGAATACATAGCGATTTCATTGTGCCCGTCGCCGTTCAAGTCTTGGTTTTTTAAGATAAACTTAACGCCCGTTTCAAACAAAACGTCCCCAAAAAGCGCGTTGATTTCCTCTTTATACGTGTTGTCCATACTCCCGACGAACGGTTCTTTGGAGTTTTTATCCCAATATACCTGTATCGTTTCTTCGAGCAGGAACTCCAAAGAATCTTGTACCTTGTCCGTCTTATAGTTCCTGTTCAATATATCGGCAAGTCTTTGCACCGCCGTAACTTCTTCGGGACGCATATCATCGGGCGTGTATACGAATTGATTTACGCCCACCGTTACGCCCGTTTCAACGTTATCCGCCGCCTTTTCCGCATAATGCCAAGTCGCCGCCACACCCGTAATGGAAGCGAGAGAAACGATTGTGCCAAGCATAAAAACAGCTTTCGTAAAAAACCTCATTTCTTCCTCTCCTCCGTATTAGGCGGAACAACTTGTCCCAAAGCGGGCGGGTTTTCGTGATAATATACGGGATATAAGCATACAGGCGCACTCCATTGTATACCTTTTTGCTCTTCTTTTTTCTTTATTGCGGTTGCTTTCGCTTTTTTCTGTTTCGCGAGCAGCTCTTCATAACGCTCGTACATCGCACGGGAAATCTTTTTATCGAATACGGGAGAAGCAATCATCGCCACCATGATTAAGATAATACAAAGCCAGCCTGCGGGCGATTGTAAAAACGATACAACGCTACCCAAATGCGGTACGTTTTCGCCGCGGTAAATCGCTCTCATTTGCGAATATTTAACGGGGAATCTATCCGCGCGTTCTATCGCGTCCCCTTGCAAACGGAAATAGCGCTCGTTGGGGTGCTCTTGGTTCGGTTCTTCAATCTCCACGATACGGTGGATAATTAAAATGTCGTCCACCTCGTAAAGCACGATATCGTAAAGTTTCAAATCCGCTTCCGCAGGCAATTCGTAAAGACAAATCAAATCGAACGTTTGGAATTGGTCGTTCAAATTGTTTTCCGTCAAATATTTATTTTTTTCGTGCTTTTTCGACATAGAAGCACTGTTGACGACTTTGAGCGTAGGGATATCCGAGAAATACTTGTCCCCCTGCAAATTGACGTACAAAGCAAAGGAAAACGCACCGAAAAAAATCACGCAAAAAAGCAAGGATACCAGTCTTTCAAATATCCCGCGTTTGCGCTTCTTTTTACGCTTTGCATATTCTTTTTTAATCTTTTCGTCCTCTGCTCCGTGCCTTATCAACCTTATCGACATTTTGGTAATCGTCGCAACTACTATCACCGAGATTACCGTCAATAACACGTACACGATTAAACAAAGCACAAATACGTAACTGTCGTACGCCATTACATTACCGCTCGTTCATTTTTTCTACAAACGCCGCTTCCCCATAGCAAAAACTATGGGGAACGCCGTTGTTATGTCCGCTATTTTTTATCGGTTTTTGGATTATTCGGTAACCGCTTACTCTACGTGCACAACGTGCAACGTAGCGGATACACCTGCAACTTCCGCCGCAAACTCTCTGTGCTTTGCCGAAGAGTCAAGTACGATATCTTTTTGTAATGTGAACAATTTTTGAAGCTCTTCGTTTGTATACGTATACGTAAATACCAACGTACCATCTTCATGTTCCCACTTCGACCCGTCAGAAGTGTCGTCTGCGCCGTCAAGTCTATGCGACAAAGAGTTAAAGGTGAAAATCGGGGTTTCCTCGCCAATGGGCCACGTAACACTCTTCAAATCAATGTTCTTAGGGGTACTAAAATAGATATCCGTCAAAAGCCCATTGGTTTTAATATCATCCGAAGCCAACTCCGAAGCCGTGAAGGTTACGGTAATGTACCCCTTTACAACCATTACTGCTTCGTGTTGATGATAGCCAAGCTCTTTCCAGTCTTTATAACCAGTCTCAGCCTCCGCCTTAACGGGATACAGGTAAGAAGCAGAGTCAATCGAGAGAGAGAAATCGTCCGACGCTTGAATCGAAAGCGCACCGACTTTCAAATCTTTGCTGGTGTCAATGCCTGCGACTTGAATAATTTGCTCCTCGGAATCAATATTCGTTACCGATTTTTCCGCATACGTCCAAGTCGCGTATACGCCGCCGACGGTTACAGCCGTCAAGGTTGCCATCAATAAACCGATTTTTTTCATAGTTTTATTCTCCTTTTATCAAATAGCTTGATAATTGTTTTAGTATTTATCATTATATACCACCCCTTGCCTGTTGTCAAGTAGTTTTTTTATTTTTTTAACATATTTTATGAAATATCCGCTTATTTTGTTACTTTTCCATAAAAAACTGCTCCCTCTTAACAAGGGAGCGGTTGTGCCGTTTTATGAAAATCGTCCTATCGCGCGTGAACGCGTTATGCGTGCGAGCGCACGTAACCTTATATGCGTGTGCGTGCCCGCGGGGGGTATATGCTCGTCTGTGTGCGCGTGGACGGGCGTTCGCCCGCGTAGGCGCGTTCGCGCCCCCATAATTATATATGGAAGAAGTCACATATGAAAGAACGCTTTCGTGCCGCTAAGGAGCTCCTCGTCGAGCTTCCACTCGCCGTCCTTTTCCACCAAGCCGAAACGACATTCTTTCGCCGTTTCGTACAAATCCGCGCCGTCGTAGCCTAAGAACTTGTCGCTCGTATCGTCTAACATCTTCTTCGCTTCCGCCGTGAACCGCGAGGTCGTAATGAATATCCCGCGACAATGCTGCTTGCCGTCTTTCGCTTGTCGGCACACGCACGCGCCAATGAACTGTTGGAGCAGCGTTTCGCCTACCACCCATTGCTTTTCGTCCCCCTTGTCAGGGTCCCAATTCTTCGCTTGTATGTAGATGGTCTCTCTAAATCCAAGCCTGTCCGTCAGCTCTATCTCCCCGTCAATTCCACCGTCGTGGTCGCCTGCCGTTATTTTAAGCGATTCTAAACGTCTGCCGTTTTGACGTGAGTATTTTTCCAGCAGATATACCGAATAATATTCGAAATATTCCCCGCCGAGACGGTGCAAGCGTTTCAAAAACGCCTCCTGCAATTTCTCGTCCGCCGTTTGCACTTTTACCGTACCCGTGCGACGAGCGTTTTGTCCGCTCCTTTGCGTGCGAGGCTCTTGCGGGCGGTTGGGTTGTTCCGCTTTTGCTTGCTTGGGTTGCTCGACTTTCTTCGGCGTGGGCGTAGCCTCTTTTGCCGTTTCCTTTGCGGGAGCTTTTATTTCCGCTTTTTTCGCCGTTTCCGTAGCTTTTTTTACGGGCTTTTCCGCGGGTTTTTCGACCGCTTTTTCTACGGATTTTTCCGCTTTCTTTACGGGTTTTATTTCCCCGAATAAAAAGCTCATATCCATTAGCGTACCTTTCGGCGAGCTTACCTTATTTTCGGGTTTTGCGGGTTCTTGCGCTTGCTTTTCTTCTACAATCGGCGCGGACGTTTCCACTTTTTCCGCCTTGTCCGTTTGTTCCGTTTGTTCCGTTTGTTCCGTTTTTTCCGTAACCACCGCCGTTTCCAACGTCTTTTTCTCTGCCGTAACCGTAGCCGTTTCTACCGCCGTTTCCGTTTGGGGAACGGGCGTTTTCGTTTCCGTTTTTGCTTTTCTCGTCCGCTTTTGAGGCGCTGGCTTTTGCATTTCGTCTGCGGGCGGAATGGGTTCGGGCGCGATTTCGGGCGTTATCGGCGCAACGGGCGCGTTGGGTTGGAGTGGTGCGGGCGGCAACGGCAAAACCGTTTCCTGCGGTTCTTTTTCTTCCGTCTTTTCGTCCGTCTTTTTCTTTGCGCGCGTGCGCTTTGCCTTGACGGGTTTTTCTTCCGTCTTTTCTTCTGCTTTTTCTACCTGCTTTTCCGTTTCTTTTTCTGCCTCTTTCAGCGGTTCTACCGCTTTTTTTGCCGTGCGTTTGCCCGTCGTTTTCGCCGTTTTTACGGGCTTTTCTTCTACCTTTGCGGGGGGTGTTGCT
>JAZRBK010000378.1:0-3014 GCA_045635025.1 Candidatus Scatosoma sp. | reverse complement strand
TTCAACTCCTTGGCTCACAGAACGACATGGCTACGATCCGACTTGTGCACTTATCAATATCCCCGTGATTATCGAGCTTGCGGCTTGGATTTGTTTGTTCGTAATGATTAAGCACGCGACGGCGGCGACGGAGTTCAACCGCGACTGTATGGACGGGAGAGGTATGAATAATTTCCGCGTATTCTCGTTCTTCTTCGCGTTAGCGGTCGGTGCGCTCGTAGCGCTCCCCTATTTTGGGGTTATAGCGACGGTTAAGACGGGCTTGAACGTAAACCTTTTGATTGCGGCGGCGATTTCTTTCGTTGCGTTCTTGCTCGATTGTATTGTTAAATCCAGACACCCTAAGGAAAACTTCGACGACTTGGGTGTAGAGGATTACTTACGCGACGGCGGCGAGCAAAAATATAATAACACGATTATTTAATCAAAAATAAGGTAAAAATCCATAGGAGAGTAAGATGAGTACGTATAAGACTAACATCAAATCGAAAATGGCAAACAAGCGGGTGAAAAAGGTTCATTCCAAGGCTAAGTTCGTCGGTATGCTCTATTTCTTGGGCACGATTGCTTTGGCGGTGCTTTCCTGCTTACCCACGATTACGTTGTTTGGCGGTAAGCTTTGGGTGGTAAACTTTTGGAAACCTTATACTACGATGTTTGGCGAGGGGAGAGATATTTACTCTATCGTCATCGCAACGTTGTATTTATTCGTATTGCTTGCGACGGTAATCAACGCGCTGCGCGCACTTGGCAAGCTTGGCAATTTGCTTCGTAAAAATCATACCAAAATCGGTAGATTAAAGCAAAATATGCAAGCTATGGACGAAATGGGCAAACGCTTCTCCGGTTCGTTTGCGGCGATTGTTATCTTCCATTTCCTTATTTATATTATCTGCCCGCCCACAGAGACGGGAAGACCTGCTATCGAGTTGTATATGCCGTTCGGGTACGTTTCGCTTGGGCTTGGACTTTTCCTGCATTTCTTCGCAGGGCTTATCCACGGCACGGTGAGCAACTTTGACGTGAACGGAGCAGTCGGCGGCGTGATAGAGGAAAAGAGAGAATGCGGTTTGTTTGTATATTTCTTCCGTAACCTTGTGCAAATCGCGGCGGTTGGCGCAATCTTGTATTTCTTTACGAATATTTGCAATTTCTTTGGCGTGGTAGTTATGCTCGCCAACGGACAAAATCCGTTTGCAGGGGTGGCACTCTTGAAATACGTTTTACCGTTTATTTTGCAAGTCGTAATCGTAATTTGCTTGATTGTAATGATAAAACACGCAACGGCGGCTACGGAGTTCAATTTGTACGGTATGCAGGGTTCGGGAATGAGAAACTTCCGTATTTTCTCGTTCTTCGTGTTCTTAGCGGCGGGCGTAGGATTTATGCTCGATTACGTGTACTATAAACCCGATTTCCCGAAAGAAAATCTCATCATTGCGGGTATCGCGTTCGGTTCGTTCTTGATTGACTGTATTTTCAAATCGAGAAATAAAAAGAAGAACGCCGCACCCACGCAAAAGAAAGAAGAAGCGGAAGAGGACGTGGAAATCGAACCCGTTCCTACGGAAACCGTACCTGCTCCTATCCCCGCTAACGGGGCGGCTGCGCCGATTTCAGTCAACGTTCCCGCTCCCGTAGTGCAGACGCTGCAACAGCCCGTATACATTCCCGTATACTATCCGTACCCCGCTTCTGCAAACGCGAACGCGCCTGTTCCCGAAGCGGCAAAAGAAGAGAAAAAAGAGGTTAAACCCGTACCTGCCCCCGTCCAATCGGTAGAAACGGAACTCGAAGACCCCGAGTTTATCCGCAGGGAAATCGAGGGAGAGCTCAACCCGAACAATCAATGGGAAGTATACTGCCCCGAATGCGGAAAGCAGTTACGCGTGAAAGAAGTGTCCTTGTATCACCGTTGTCCTGCTTGCGATAAAGTGTTTAAGATTCGCAAGTTTGAAACGTACGTGAAAAAGGATTAAAAGGGCAAAAAAAGCAAAGAAAAAAGCTTAGAAAAAAATTAAAAATAAAATCGCCTCCTCCAAGCGGTGCGTGTTTCGGAGGGGGTGCATTTTGCGAAAACAGAAAAACGCAAATGCAAAAAAGAGGTGTGTATTATGGCAAAAGAAAATCAATTTGTAGAACAAATCGCAAACATTGACGTCGATTTCCCGCAATGGTATACCGACGTAGTCTTAAAGACGAAGCTTGTCGATTACGGTCCAGTAAAAGGTACGATGGTTATTCGTCCGTATGGGTATGCGATTTGGGAAAATATCCAAAAAGAAATGAACGCGCGTTTCCAAACACGCGGCGTAGAAAATGCATATTTCCCGCTCCTGATTCCGATGAGCTATTTCACGAAGGAAGCGGAACACGTAGAGGGTTTTGCGCCCGAGGTTGCCGTCGTAACGGTTGCGGGCGGGGAAGAACTCGCCGAACCTTTGGCAATCCGTCCTACGTCGGAAACGATTATCGGTACGATGTGCGCAAAGTGGATTCAATCGTACCGTGATTTGCCTTTGAAAGTCAATCAATGGTGTAACGTAATGCGTTGGGAAAAGACGACGCGCCCTTTCCTTAGAACAAGCGAGTTCTTGTGGCAAGAGGGACACACCGTTCACGCAACGAGCGAGGAAGCGGAAGAAGAAACGCAAGCAATGCTCGCTATTTATAAAGATTTTGCGGAAAACTGTCTTGCTATTCCCGTTTTAACGGGTAAAAAGACGGAAAAAGAACGTTTTGCGGGTGCGGTAGCAACCTATACGATGGAAGCGATGATGCACGACGGCAAGAGCTTGCAAGCGGGTACTTCTCACTATATGGGTCAAAACTTTGCCAAAGCGTTCGATATTAAATATTTAGGCAATGAAGGGGTATTGCAAACGGCGTACACGACGTCTTGGGGCGTATCCACCCGTCTTATCGGCGCAATCATCATGACCCACGGCGACGAACGCGGTTTGGTAGTTCCTCCCGTTGTTGCACCTACGCAGGTAGTTATCGTTCCTATCGCG
>JAZRBK010000377.1:0-4644 GCA_045635025.1 Candidatus Scatosoma sp. | reverse complement strand
TGCTGTTGCCGCTTACAACGTTTGTGTCATATCCTACACCGTCGATTGTGTCTTTATCAACCGTAGCATTAATCAAGTCGGCGATATCCGTTACCGCATATACTGCCGTGTAAGTCGCGTCGCAATTTGCTGCCGTTACCGTATAATCCCAACCTGCGAATACGTAGGAGCATTCCCCTGCGATTGCTTCACGCGTGGGATTTGCAGGTACACTTACTGCCGAGCCTGCTTTGTAGGCTTCGCTGGAAATTACGCTGCCGTCATAATCCTTAAACGTTACCGTAAACGTAGGCAATGCTTCAAAATGAAGATTGTCAAGGTAGAATTCTATATTGCCGCTTGCTTCCGCCTTGGTGCTATGAATAGTCAAATAAATCTTATTTACGTTGGATACGTCATTGTTATCCATCATTGCAGGAACATTGACGTACACCCGAATCCAGCCTTCGCCAAGGTCTTCACACTTATGCGTTGCTTCGTTGCTGCCTGCATTAAAGCTTACAGACTTCCAAACACCGATTTTCGCGTCGTTATTGACGAAATCCACTGCAAACCAGCTATCGTAATTATTCTTGTAAAGGTCGAATACTACGTACTGATTGCTTAAGTCGTAATATTGATTCAACGTGATGCTGAAGTAAGGGAATACGTTTTCTACTTCCGTCCACGCCGCCGTTACTTTCAGCGAACGGTTACTATTTTCACTCTTAATTGCGCTGTCGTAGCCCACGCTGTTCATGGTTTCTTTGTCCACGCCAATATTGATCAAGTCCGCAAACGAACCGCTGACAATTGCCTTATAGGTTGCGTTTTGCGTAACCGTTTCGATTTCAGATGACCAGCCCTCAAACGTGAACGTCCCTTCTTTATCCAAATCACTCATAGAAGGAGCTTCAGGCACTACCACCGTGTCGCCGTAGTGATAATTCTCCTGCGAGATAATCGTACCGTCAGCATTTTCAAACGTGATGACATAATTCACGTAAGGAGATTTCGTTTCCCAAGGTTTTTCTTCATCTAACTCTGCCGACGTAGGTACAGCGCCAACAACGTTCAAGTTGTCGAGATATACAGCCGATTCGCTTCCCGCCATAGCAGTCGTATTGCTAAATTCAAGACGCATAATCTTGATGAAATCTTTGGTAACACCAAGTACGTCGTCCGTGATGTTGGCATTTTTGATATCCAACGTAACCAAGCACCAGCCGTTTTCTAACTGTGTAACCGTCCAGCCTTCACCGCTTGCTTGCGTCAAATCAATTGCCAGCTTTGCACCCAAAATCAAACCGTTTGCATTATAATCAGAAGCAAACGAAACGTAGAATACGCTGTCGGCATTCACGTTCTTTACGCCAAAGGAAACCGTCGCATTGGTGATATCCATAATCGTCCAATCCATAGGCTTACCGGTAAAGAAGGAATCTACCGTTGCCGTCGCATTGTCTCCGCTTGCAGAAAGCGCTAATTTATACGAGTAGCTACTGTTTTCCATGCGTTCGTTGATGTCTGCCGTGGACAGAGTATCTACCTTTTCATAATTGACGTTAAATACCAAGTTCTCATCCGTAGAGAACATATCGTGATCTTCTGCGGCGGTGTAAGGAGATTTTGTATCCCATTCAATTTCTTCATCGCCGTAAACTTCCGTTACTTTCCACCCTTCCAACTTTAAGGTATCTAAGTAAATAGCAGATTCACTACCAGCCTGTGCGGTCGTGTTGCTGAAATACAAACGCATGGTACGGATGAAGTCCATTCTCACAAGCGCCGTTTCAACGTTCGTCTGATCGACGTCAATCACAACCTTATACCAACCGTTTTCTTCCGTTACCGTCCAACCTTCACCGCTCTCTTTCGTCAAGTCAATCACGATAGAATCTGCGAATACGTTGTAATCTGATTCAAATTTTAACGCAAACGTATTATCTGCGTTGACCGTGCGGATATAGAAAGACAAAGTAGCGTCCGTAATATCCATAGGCATCCAACCCGTAGGATGACCGCCGATAAACGAATGCAAGAAACCGTTTGCCTCACTGCCATCTTCCGAAAGCACAAATTTGATGGATCTGTTGCTGTATTCTACCAATTCCGTGGTATTATGCAAATCGGATGCTTCCTTTTTGTTTTCATAATCGTTGTTCACAACGCCTGATAAGTTCGGATCTTTCGTGAAGAAGTCCTCGTATTCCTTATACGTCGTCGTGTCTAAATCGGGGAATTTTTCCTCGCTGTAATCACAAATATCCACATTGTCTACGTAGAAGCTATAGGAATAAATCGAACCGTCTTCCTTTGCCCCATCATAAATGGTTTGGATAATAATTCTATCACTCAAATCCCAATCAGGGTTAAAGATAAAATCTTCCGTCAAGTTAAGCGCTTTCAACGAGTAGTCAATATGCGTCCATTCGTTGGGCTTACAGATGAATTTTTCACACTGATCGAAGCTGTACGAAATACCAGAGCTGTGGTTCATGATGAAACCAAGCGTGATATCCTTTTCCGACGTGTTGTATACGTCAAGCGTGATTACGGCATTTGACCAATCGCTAATTGTCAAACGAGAGTTATTAGGCCAATCCATCAAAGAAATTGCGGACACAGGAGAATCCTTTTTCGCTTTTCCTTTATAGGAGAATTTTACAGACGTCAACGAAGCCATCGACGTTCTGTATGTAGGCAAATAATTCAAGCTCTTCGTCATCGCAGAATCCGCGTACAAACTGTCTACCACCCAATAATCGGTAGGGTCGTACGTGGTATCCATGGGAATGGTAACTTCACCCGTATAGACGGTATCTCCCTTCGTTGCCGTAATCGTTACAAATACGTCGGAGAATTCGTTTTGCACAAACGTAAAGCCGTTGACGTCCAAATCAATTTCATTCAATTCGTCGTCCAAATACTTTGCCGTCATCGTATAAGTCGTACCTTTTTCCTTGGTAAAATACGGCTCAAAATTATATTCTACGCCGATTCGTACTGCGGGAATATCATAATCATCCACAAAAACAATTTCCGTCGTTTCTTCTTTTCCGCCACCACAACTTGAAAGTCCGCAAGAAGCAAGACAAAGAGTCGGTAACATCAACAGTAATGCGAAAACTAGCGTTTTAATTCTTTTCATCTTTTTTCCCTTTTTTTGATTATTTTATTTTGTTCAACGATTCTATTGCGCCCTCAGGGTCATTGCAAATTTTATCCAACAATTGCAATATCTCTGAGCGGACCGCCTTAAATTCGTTTGTATCGGTTTTGGGTATTACGCCATCATACAGTCTTGAATAAAAACTTTCCAAAATCTTATCGCAGTCATAAGAGGTATCTTTTTCTTCGTTCAACTGTGCAATCTTTTGTTCAAACAACCATAAATATTCGTAATCCTCGTTGCCCTCTCTAATGGATTCAAGGCGCAAGGTAGAGATGGGTGTTTTCAAGGCATACGTGCCGCCGGGATAAATCAAATGTCCGTCGCCGTTCGCCTTTTCAAAGGTGTTGGGATCGTTCCAAAGATCTCTAAGCGTATATTTACCGCCACCCGAAAAACTAAGGCACTTATACCAGAAATTCACCGACCAATAAATATGTCCCGAGATGTTGTAATCGTACTTCATCCATTCCATCACACGCGTGGAAATCAAATTGTCATCAAGCTGATAGGACGGGAACGGGTTTTCAGGTTCGACACAGTTATACCACCAGAAATCTTCTCCGTTCATTCTGCCCGTGCTATCCAAACGCTCCTGCGTCCAATTGAGGAAATTTTGCGAATGGAATTCACTGATATAAGGACACCACGTTTGTATGCCGCCCGTTGTGTCATCCCCTTCGAATAAGGATTCGGTTACCTTAGGAGTAATCGTAACAACGTGCTTCAACGCCACCAAGCTTTCTTGTAAATCGGGATAATCGTTCAATAAATCCTTCACTTGGTTTTTCGCGTCAATAATCGCTTTGTCGCACAATTTTACCTGTTCTGCTTGCTCGTCGCGAGGCTCGTCAATGATATTGCCTGCGTAGATATACGCCTTCTTGAAAAGGTCCGTCGTCGCATCCCCGTTTTCACGCAAAGCGATATTTTTATTGACCATCGACGTCAAGAGCTGTACAAGCATATCTTTATCAATAATGCTGTATTCTTCACCATTCGCCGTAACAGGATTACACGGCAAGGCATAACCAGACACAATGCCGTTGTTTGCATACTCTACCAAAGCCGCTGCATATGCATCCGTATCTTCGGGACAATACGCAATACCCAAATCGCACCCTTCGAAAGGTATATACGTAGGAGTGATGCGTTTATTGGCAAGGTACCAATAATAATCGCTGTACGTATCTTCCGTGATTTTGTCCCCTTCGCCGTACTTGATGTAATGATACCAAAGTCCGAACGAATTTACGTTGTGCATCCCTTCGGGCATATTGACGTTGTATACGTGCAACTTCAAAGGAATTTCCGTTTCTTCCCCATTCACCGTCAAGGTTACCTTCGCTTCATAGTCGCCGCTTTCCGCATCCTGAGGCACGTTTACGTTAAACCAAATACCCTGGTTATTGCCCGATTGAATTTTATTTTCTTTTTTCTTAACGCATCTGTCGATAGGAATTAACGCATCAGGGTAAAAACCGACGTACATG
>JAZRBK010000376.1:0-12043 GCA_045635025.1 Candidatus Scatosoma sp. | reverse complement strand
ATAACGTTTTCTCCTGTTTGAAGATATGCACTCACGTCGTATTCTACGTATAACGTGCGCTTGTGGTAGGCGGTAAACGCAGGGGCGAGTACGTCCTCGCTTACCCGCTTGCCGTTAATATAAAGCACGTAGCAGCCCAATCCGCAAATCAAACAGCGAACTTTTCCCGTGCCTTTATAGGTAAACACCTTTCTCAATTGCATTGCTGGACTTTGATAGCCTGTTTCATAATGGTGGCTGTCGCCAAGTCCAATCCATTTTGCGTTTTTTGTAAACATACCGCGTGTTCCTCATTTTTACAATTTTTTACTTGACTTTTTCATTTTTGAGATGATATAATACTAAAAAATAAAGGTTTCAAAGGCGGAAAAAGCTATGCTTAATAGGGTAATTGCGCCTCCGCTCTTTCCAATAATATTATAGCATTATATCGTGATGTAATAATAGGGAAAAATAAGCAAAAACTATAACAAATCAAACAATGAGGTTACTATGGCGTTGGATTGCGAATTGGAGATGAATCCGTTCGTACGGTATGCGGGACGGGTCAAGGTTGGGCTTTTGCACGTGCGGGATAGAGTCGCGAGCGATTGCAGGGCTTTTTACTGCTTACAAGGGCAGGGGAAATTGATAGTAGAGGACGTTGAGTACGAGTTACGCGTAGGCGATTGCGTATACGTACCTGCGGGGAAACGTTATCGTTTTTCGATGAAGCGTTCCGATTTGACGCTCGTGGCGATAAACTTCGATTTTGATTTATCCCGTCGAGAACTTACGCAAACCTTACAAACGACGGATAGGCTAGATAGCGTAGCAACGCCGAGTATACCCGAGCGCTTCCAAGAGCCGATTTTTTTTGACGGGCGTGAGGATTTGAGCAGGGAAATTAACGAACTTGCAGCGTTATTCTTTTATAAGGAAGAGTATTATCGCGAATTTGCTTCCGCACTTTTGAAAACAGTTCTCTTAAAAATGCGGAAGTCGCCTACTACGGCGACGGCGAAAGCGAACGTGGAAAGGATACTCCAATACGTGCAGGGAACGTATCAAGAACACTTGAAAAACGACGAGATTGCCAAAGCGTTTAACTATCACCCCAATCATTTGAATCGGTTGGTGAAAGGCTATACGGGTTTTTCGCTCAAAGAATATATCATTCGCTATCGCTTAAACGTTGCGAAGAATCTGCTTTTATCCACCGATGCCACGATTACGGAAATCTCGGAGGATTGCGGCTTTTCCTCGCCGTCTTATTTTTCGGAATTGTTTATGAAAAACGAGGGAATGACACCCCGCGATTATCGCGAAAAAATGCGTGGCAGAATCGTTTGAGATAAAGGCAAGAAAAACGCTCCCTTGAACTATCGTTTAAGGGGGCGTTAAATCGTGTTATGGCTTCCGTTTTTTCGCTTTTTCGTTTTTTCCGTGCGTACGCGTTAGCGCGCGTGCGTTTTTCTATATTGTAAAGGGGTATAGCCCGTGATTTTTTTGAACGTTTTGGAGAAATAGTTAGGGGTATCGAACGATAGCGATTCGGAGATTTGCGTAACCGATAAATCCGTTTCGAGCAGAAGTCGTTTGGCTTTTTCTATTTTTAGACGGATAAAGTACGTCATAATCGATTGCCCCGTCGCTTTTTTGAATTGCTCGAAAATATACGATTTGTTATAATGTAAAACCTCGCAAATATCCGCAATCGTCAAGCGTTCGTCAATGCGTTCGCGCAGTAAGCGGATTACCTGCTTGGAAATCTGTTGGCGGAACTTATCAATCGGCAGGAAAAATACGTCGGCGTTTTCCTTTTCCGTTTCCCCGCGCATAAGGGTTATGAGCAAAATCTCCAAATAATTTTTGACGAGCTGCTGTCCGCCCAAGGTGGGATTGGCAAGCAAGTTCATCTTCTTCATTTCAGGGTCGAAATCGGGTAAATCGAACGTCTTTTTTCCCTCTTCGATTATCGAATAAATCAAGTGCAGAAGGCTTTTGTCGGGCGAGAGAATACGCCCTTGAAAGAACGCCACCGCCTCGCTTTTACACGCAAAACAAACGAAAAAGAGCTTGGATTTATCTTTTTCGTCGACACGGAACGCGTGCGGTTCGTTGGGTTTGTGAAAGAGCATTTGCCCTTTTTGAAGCAAGTACTCCTTTTCCCCCGCCCTGCAAACGGCTTTGCCCTCTAACACGCACACACATTCCCAAAAATCGTGCGTTTCGGCTTTCGAACGGAAAGAGTTTTCAAACTCGAAATAGTGTATGGCTACGATTCGGTTTACGACGAGCAGGTTCTCGATTTTGTGTTTGTAATATTTCTTTTCCATAACAATAGAATACCATATTCGTTTTTGTATGTCAAATAATTTCACGTAAAAATAAGAGCGGAATATTTTACTCTTTTTGTAGACTTGGCGACATTGAAAAAACGGGCGGAGTGTGATAGAATACAATCAAATAAAAATTGATAACAAGGAGAGAAAAATTATGAACTTCAATTCAACCGTAAAAGGCAGTATGTTAGAGGGGTTTTATCCCGCAGGTTGGGATTTTGATAAAATCGACGGGTGTATCGGCGCGCCTGAAACGGTTGCGCAAAGACAGGCGTTTTGGCACGAGGGTTTTACGCCCGTACAATGTGAAAGTTTAGCCGAGTTTGAAACGTATATGGGGCACGAAATCGCAATGACGATTAAAAATGCGCGCGATGCGGGGGAAAAGGTCGCGTTCATTTTGCCCGTAGGTCCTATGGGTATGTATAAGTGGGTCGTGTACTTTTTGAAAGCGTGGAACGTGTCTTGCGGGCACGTATACACCTTTAATATGGACGAGTGGTCGGACGGCGAGGGGAACACGCTTTCTCCCGAAAACAGCGGTTCTTTCCAATACGCGATGGAACAGGCGCTTTTCAATCCGCTCGGAGAGCTTACCGTACCGAAAACGCAACGCAATTTCGCTACGAAAGAGAACTTGCCCACCTATCCCGAGAAGATAGCCAATCTTAAAAAAGAGGGGGCAAAGCTCGTGCTCGTATACGGTATCGGAAGAATGTGCCATATCGCTTTTTGGGAACCCCATTTTGCGGGCGAGTACGCTACGGAAGAGGAGTGGAAAAAGCAGCCCTACCGTATCGGCGCGAAAATCCACCCGCTTACGGTCGAGCAAAACGCGCTTACGAGCTTCAAATCGCGCACACCGCTCGTGCCGTGCCGTGCAAACACGATAGGACCGGGGCTTTTCTTGCAGGCGGATTACGCTATCGGCGGGGCGGACGGCACGCTTGGCAGAGGTATGCAATGGCAAGGTATGTCCCTTTGGATGACGTTAAGACACGGGCCTACCCCTTGGATTACCTCTTCGTATATTCCGACTTTGAACGGAAAACTCTTCTTCCTCAAAGAACTTGCAGGACCTTTGACGGCAGAGTGTAACTAAACGGAAACAACGAAAGACGAACGACAAACAGAGAACAAAAATCATTCAAAAAAGGAGAAAGTATGAGAGTTTTAGCAATTGGGGCGCACCCCGACGACGTGGAAATTAACTGTGCGGGGACGCTCGCAAAATGTGTAAAACGTGGCGATACGGTTATTGCTTGCCACGTGTCGAGCGGTAGCTTAGGACACGTCGTTATTCAACCCGACGAATTGCGCGTTATCCGTGCGAACGAGGCGAAAAAAGCGGGCTCACTTGCAGGAGTAGAAGTGCTTTGCGCGGGGTTTGACGATTTGGAGATTTTCGACGGAAAAGAGGCGCGGGACAGACTTGTGGATATTATCCGCTGTGCAGACCCCGACGTGATTATCACGCACCACCCCGACGATTATATGCCCGACCATACGGCGGTTTCCAAGCTCGTATTCGACGCGAGCTTCACGGCTACGCTGCCCAATTATCCTACGAAAGTGGATAAGGTGGCGAAACTCGTGCCTATTTATTATATGGATAACGCGGGCGGGGTAGGATTTAACCCTACCGATTACGTGGATATTACGGGGGAAATGGAATTAAAGACGAGAATGCTCGAATGCCACGAAAGCCAAGTCGTTTGGCTTCGCGACCACGACGGCGAGGACGTAGTCGAAAATATGAAAACCTTATCTAGATTCCGCGGTATGCAATGCGGCGTAAAATACGCCGAGGGGTTCGTGCAATGCCGCGTGTACCTCAAAGGTACGACCAAGCGTTTGTTGCCGTAAGATTGTCGTAAGATTGTCGTAAAATTGCTGTAAGGTTGTTGTAAGATTGTCGCTAACCGTAAAAGAAAAAGACTAGCGCCCGTGCTACGTGCTATGCACCCGTGCGTTAGTCTTTTTTTGTTGATTTTTTACGTAATGGGGAGTTATTTTCTCTTTGCCGCCTCGCGCGGGAGCGCGTTCTTCAAAATGAAATGTTGAGGAATCCCGTTTTTCACGTAGAAATTGTGTTCGCCTTGAATGAGGGGGAGGCAGTACTCGATAACCTCCTCCGTAACGTCGTTTCCGCTTTCGGAAATCCATTCCTTAGGGAAATATTTAACGTGGTTAGCGACGAGCGACGCGTCGACGTGTTCGATACGGATGTTGTAGGGGTGGTTAGAAACGCGGCGGAAAACCATCATTTCGCCCGAAATGCCCTCGCGGAGCACCGTTTCTACCGCGCTGGCACCAATCCGCTCCGCTTCGGTAATATCCCGTTTCGAGCTCAAATGGGAGGCACAGCGTTGCATGACGTTGAGTTCAATCGAGCGCACCTTGCATTTCAGTTCTTTGGAAACCACCTTTTCGAGGGTTTTTGCAACGCCTGCGAGGTATTTATGTCCGAATACGTCCGTTTTACCCGACTGTTCCGTTTGCGGGATTTCAGACGGGTCGATTTCAACGCCTTCGGAAATTGCTACGACGACGGCGTAGTGTTGTTCCATTGCCGCGCGTACGTCGTCTAAAAACTTTGCTACCGAGAAACTGCTTTCGGGCAGATAAATCAAGTGAGGGGCGTCGAGCCCGTTTGCGCGGAGCACCGCGCTCGAAGCGGTAAGCCAACCGGTATCTCTGCCCATAATTTCTACAAGGGTAACCGATTGAATGGAGTATACGCTGCTATCGCGTACGATTTCCTGCATTGTGGTTGCGATATATTTCGCAGCCGAGCCAAACCCAGGGGTATGGTCGGTAATGGGTAAATCGTTGTCAATCGTCTTAGGGATTCCGACGGCTTTGACGTTTATGCCGTTTGCTTGGAAATAGCGGTTGAGTTTTACGACGGTATCCATCGAATCGTTGCCGCCTATGTAGAAAAATGCGCCGATGTCGTGCGCGGTGAGCGTATCCACGATTTTTTGATAGACGTCCGCCGCCGAATCGGGTGCGGGAAGCTTGTATCTGCAAGACCCGAGCACGGTGGAGGGGGTTTGGCGAATGAGCTCTACTTCCTTATCCGTAGCGATAATTTCGTTTAAGTTGACGAGGTTATCGTAGATAAGACCTTCGATACCGTTCACCGAGCCGTATACCGTCTTGATTTCTTCTTGATACTGCGTTGCCGCGCGGAACACGCCTAAAAGGGAAGCGTTGATAGCGCAAGTGGGGCCGCCCGATTGAGCTACTGCTATATTCATAAATGTTACTCCTTAAAGAATGGTTATAGTTATTATAATATTATTATAACCTATTTTATTATAATATTATTATAACCTATTTGCGAGAAAAAAGCAATCTATTTGCGAAAGTAAAATGCAAAAACGAACGTTTTTCAAGGAAATAGATTTACAATTTTTTTGCGGCGGTAGGGCAAACGCCGAACTTCTTTTTATACGCTTTACTAAAAGCGTAGACGGAGGTATAGTTGAGGTGGTCGGCGATTTCCGTGATTTTCAGCTTTCGTTCTAAGACGAGCGACTGCGCTTTTTTGAGCTTGCAATCCTGATAGTAATCGAGAAGCGTTCTGCCCGTCGTCTTTTTGAAGAGGGTAGAAAGATAACTGTAATTATAAGTAAAAACGTCGGTAACTTGGTGTAAGTTTTTCAAGGAAAAGATATGCGTATCGACGTAATTCATCACTTGATAACAAAGGATTTCCGCTTGGTTGACGTCCACGTGGGTTTTCGTGGCGGTTTTCGTCTTGAACGCGCGCAAAAGATAAATGAGGATTTGATGAAAAATACCCGTCAAAAGCTCTTCGCGGTAATCGTTGTCCAAATGCGTGAACTCCGCAATTCCGCTTTCTACCAGCGCGTTAATCCGTTCGCTGTGGAATACTCTGTCGTGCGCGTTACGGAACTTATTTAAGATTTGTTCAAGGTCTGCGTTCCAGTTTTCGTTTACGGTGTAAAAGGCGAGGTAGTCGTATTTGAGCGATTTTCCTTTGCTCGCCCGAATGTTATGCGTTTCGGCGGGGAAAGAGAGAAAAATATCTCCGCGCGATACAGGGATATCCACACCGTCCGCAGAGATAAAACCTTCGCCGTCGCGGACGATGGTCAGTTCGAACCAGTTTAGGTGTAAAT
The DNA here is from genome assembly GCA_045635025.1 of Candidatus Scatosoma sp. GTDB lineage: Bacteria > Bacillota > Clostridia > Christensenellales > Borkfalkiaceae > Scatosoma. The sequence continues at coordinate 5,568 of JAZRBK010000376.1, read as the reverse complement.
GGTTGCCCGTTTCAAAGTCTTCCTTAGAATATAGCCTGCCGATTTGAACGAGAAAAACGTCGTCGAATCGGGGCGGCTTAGAGGGAAAGGGCATATCCAAGTGATAATATTTATCCATTATTTTTTCTTCGTGTATCGTTTTTTCCTGCATACCCATTTTCACTTTTTCCTTGCGGAGTTTTTTGTTTTTTACGCTTTTATTATATCTTGAAAGATAAGGATTGTCAACATAAATAAAGTCAAAAAAGGGTAAAAAACGCTAAAACCTAAAAAAATGACAAATATTTCACAAATAAAAGATATTTACACGGCGGAAGTAAAGTGTTATAATAGAGATACCTAAAAAAATCAAGTGAGGTATTATTTTATGAAAACAGTAGCAGTTATCGGCTGTGGCAGAATTGCGAATATCGCACATTTGCCCCAACTTTCCCTTATGGACGACGTACGCATCAAATACGCTTGCGACCTTTTGATTGAAAAAGCGGAAGCGGCGAAAGAAAAGTTCCCTAAAATCGAACAAGTTATCACCGATTATAAGGTAGCGCTTGCCGACCCTGAGGTAGAAGCGGTATTCGTACTTACGCCCAACTACGCGCACTATACGGTTACGATGGACGCGCTCAAAGCGGGCAAGCACGTGCTTTGCGAAAAGCCGATTACGATTAGCTATAAACTCTCCTGCGAGATGGCGGAAGAAGCGAACAAGCGCGGGCTTATGCTCAATATCGGCGTATGTAACCGCCACCACAAATCGGTAGAACTTTTGGAACAAATGTATCGCGAAGGCAAGTTCGGTAACGTATACCACGTATACACGTCTTTCCGTTCTTTCCGTTGCATTCCCGGGCTTGGCGGCGCGTTCACGACGAAAGCGGAGTCGGGCGGCGGCGTACTTATCGACTGGGGCGTACATTTCTTCGATTTGATTTTGTACATACTCGGCGGTGCGAAGCTTAAAACGGTTAGCTGTAACGCTTACAACGAAATGGCGAAAGATATGAAAGCGTACAATTATAAAGGCTACGGAATGTGGGCGGAAGATACCGCGAATATCGAAAACGGTACGAACGACGTAGACGACTATATTACGGGTTATATCCGCACGGACAAGGCTACGATTTCCTTTAACGGCGCTTGGGCGCAAAACATCGGTAAAACCGAAATGTTTATCGATATTCTCGGCGATAAAGGCGGCGCAAGACTTTCCTACGGCGGTCAGTTCAAGTTCTGGGACGGCGCTACGTTGGAATCGTACGAAACCGAACACGAAATCCCGAATATGTACGGCGAAGAGGACAAGGCGTTCCTTGCTTCGATTGATTCGGGTGTGAAAGATAAAAACCACATTGACTACGTACTTGAAAGCGCAAGACTTTTGGACGCGCTTTATGAATCTTCCGATAAGAATAAGGAGCTTGCCTTATAATGAAAACGATTGGTTTTGTTGATTATTATATTAGTGAATGGCACGCAAATAACTACCCCGCTTGGATTAAAGAAGCAAGCGAGGAAATGGGCGAGGATTTTGTCGTAAAATACGCTTGGGCAGAGCTCGATAAATCGCTTGTAGACGGCGTAACGACGGACGAATGGTGTGAAAAAATGGGCGTGGAAAAATGTGCTACTATTCAAGAGCTTTGCGAGAAAGCGGACTATATTTTAGTGCTTGCTCCCTCCAATCCCGAAACGCACCTTCGCTATGCGCAAGAGGTTTTGAAATATAAAAAGAATACGTATATCGATAAGACGTTCGCACCTGATTATGAAACGGCGAAAAAGATTTTCGATATCGCGGCGCAATACGGCACGAAGTTCTTTTCCAGTTCTGCACTTCGTTACGGCTCGGAATTGGACGATTTGAAAGATATCGAGCACATCGTTACGACGGGCGGCGGCGGCAATATGCCCGAGTACATTATTCACCAAACGGAAATGGTGGTAAAACTCTTGAATGCGAAGCCGACGAAAGTCCGCGTGGAAGCACAAGGCAAGAAGCAAAACGTTTGCTCGGTAGAGTTTGAGGGCGGAAAGAAAGCGACGATGGTTTACTCCAACTCTTACGGGTTTAGCATTAACGCGCAAAGAGCGGACGGCACGTCGGAATACCGTTTCTTGAACTCCAACTTCTTCGCACGCTTGATTAGAGATATTCTCCGTTTCTATCTTACGGGCGAAACCTCTTTCGATATTAACCAAACCCTTGACGTTATGAAGATTCGCGGCAGCGTGGTAAGAGGCTTGAATTCGCTTGGTAAGTGGAAGAAAGTTAAATAAAAAAGAGAAAAGAGCATAGGAGATACGAGATGAAACTTCAATATTTAGGAACGGCGGCTGCCGAAGGAATACCGGGGGTTTTCTGCGGTTGTCCCGTTTGTCAAGAAGCCCGCGCAAAAAAAGGACGGCATTTCCGTACCCGTTCGCAAGCGTTAATAGACGATACGTTGCTCGTGGATTTTAACGCGGACACATATGCACATTCCTTACAGCACGGGATAGATTTGTCTAAACTCGAACACGTAATTATTACGCACGTTCACGAGGACCATTATTATCCGTACGATTTTTTGAACCGTCGGGAGGGTTTTGCCAACAGTATGCAACACGAAACCTTAGTAGTGCACGGTTCTGAGGACGTGGAGGCGTTTGCGCGTAAAGAGTGGGAAGCACTTTCGGTAAAGCCCGAACACGTTTTGGGACAAAATCGGATAGCGTTCGACGCGCTCAAACCGTATGAAACGAAAGAGATTGCGGGGTTTGAGGTTACCCCGTTGCCTGCGACGCACAGTACGCCGCACCCGTACGTTTACATAATCGCAAAAGCGGGCAAGACGATGTTCTACTACAACGACAGCGGATACTTAAACGAAGAGGTAATGACGTTTTTGCGGGAAAAGAAAATCCAATTCGACCTCGTTTCCTACGATTGCACGTGGGGCAAGGACGACGCAGGTCCAGCGGTGTATCATTCGCACTTGGGGCTTCCCAATATTGTGGAGATGCGGGAGCGGTTTATTAAGAACGGCAATTATAAGGAAAATACAATTAGTATTATCACGCATTTCTCGCATAATATCCAAGGGGTAGGCTACGAGAATATGTTGCCTATCGCTAAGGAGCACGGATTTTTGCTCACCTACGACGGTATGGTGGTAGAGTTTTAATTAAAAAAATGGAATTGGTTGAAGAAAAGGGTTTTTGTTTTGTTCAACCAATTTTCCACGCAAAGGAAAAGCTCCTTACGCGGAGCAACGAATTAGCAAGAATTATAAAGAATAATAAAGAATAAAAAACACGAAAAATCTTTGATGGCAAGATAGCAAAGAGGAAAAAGTTATGAAAAAATTAAGAGTCGGTATTATCGGTTGCGGACGTATTTCCGTTATGCACCTCGTTCCTGCGCAAACGCTGGAAGAGGCGGAGCTTGTTGCTTGTTGCGACGTTAAGCACGACCGCGCGGACGAAACGGCGGCAAAATACGGGATTAAGGCGTATTATTCTTACGAAGAAATGCTCGATAACGAAAAATTGGACGCGGTACATATTTGCTTGCCGCACAATTTACACACGAAAGCGGCGTGTTACGCGTTTGAAAAGGGGGTAAACGTGCTCTCGGAAAAACCGATGGACGTAGACCTTGTCTCGGCGGAAAACGCGGTAAAATTGGCGAAAGAAAAGGGGGTTTTGTACGGCGTAATTTTACAATGCCGTTACAATAACGCGGCGAAGCTCGTCAAACAAGCAGCGAAAGAGGGCAAGCTCGGCAAAATTATTTCGGCGCGTTCTACGCTTACTTGGTCGCGTTCGGATGATTATTATTTGGGGAGCGATTGGAAAGGTACTTGGGACAAAGAGGGTGGCGGTGTCGTTATCGACCAAGCTATTCACTCTATCGACCTCGTGAACTGGATTGTGGACAGCGAAGTGGAAAGCGTTTCCTGTTCGATGGCGAACCGCGGACACGACATCGTCAAAGTCGAGGATAGCGCGGAGGGTTTGATTACCTACAAAAACGGCACGAGATACGGTTTCTACTGTATGAACAACTACGGCTGCGACGAACCGATTGAAATTCGGCTCTATTGCGAGAACGCGAGAGTTGTGTTCGGTTACGACGACGCGTATATCTACTATAACGACGGTCGCGTGGAAGAGGCGCACCAAGACGAAAACACGGCGGACTACGATGGCGGCAAGGATTATTGGGGCTTCCAACATATCCGTCAAATCTCGCAATTCTACAAAGCGTGTCTTGGGCTCGAACCGCTGGATATAAGCGGCGAAGAGGCGCTCAAAACCCACAGACTTATTATGAATATTTATGAAAAAGGCGGTATGAGAAAATGAAAATAGGCGTAATCACCGATTGCTTTAAGAAAACGCACGCAGAAGGCATTTGCAAAGCGGCGGAGCTTGGGCTTCAAGGCGTGCAAATCTACGCGACGACGGGCGAGTTTTCCCCTGCGTTGACGGCGGAAGAAAAGGCGAATTATAAGAAATTACTCCAAGAAAAAGGGCTTGTGGTATCCGCGCTTTGCGGAGATATGGGCGGCTATGGTTTTGAGGTGGAAGCGGACAATGCCGAGCGTATCGAACAGACGAAAAAAATCGTAGACCTCGCCGTAGAGTTTTCGACGAACGTCGTTACGACGCATATCGGCGTTATCCCTGCGGATAAGAGCAATCCCCGTTATAAGGTAATGCTCGACGCGCTTACCGAGTGCGGTTTATACGCAAAGGAAAAAGGAGTTACGCTCGCGATTGAAACGGGTCCTGAAAAGGCGAAAACGCTTCTTGCGTTCTTGCAGGATACGAAAGGCGGCGTTGGTGTGAATCTCGACCCTGCAAACTTCACAATGGTAACCGGTCAAGATGCGGTGGAAGCGGTGTATCTGCTCAAAGATTACATTGTGCACACGCACGCAAAGGACGGGAATATGCTCGACCCCGACCAAGACCCTACCGACGTATACCATGCGTTTGCCGTGGGCGGCGTGGACGCGTTGAACGCGTGCTCGGGTTTCCAAGAAATGCCTTTGGGTGAGGGGCAGGTGGATTGGGATAAATACCTTGCCGCGCTCAAAGAAATCGGGTTCGACGGGTTCTTGACGATTGAGAGGGAATGCGGCGACGACCCTACGGCGGATATCGTTATGGCGGTTGATTTCCTGCGCTCTAAATTATAAAATTATACGAACGAATATAAAAACGCGCTTGTCGGTTAAGGCGAGCGCGTTTTTCTCGGGTAGCCCCATATTTTGCGCGAAAGACGGGCGCGGGGTGCGCGTTAACGCGTACAAGGGCGATTTTGCGTAGTTTTAGGCGGTTTTTGCGCCTTTTTAAGGGCTAACGGAGAATAAATAGAAAATAATCGTGCAGGACAAGGATAAAAAAGTGAAAAAAGTCTTGACAAATCCTGTAAATAGTTATACAATAATATACAAGAAATAAATCTGCGTGGCAAAATCGTACGCGGACGAAAAAGAGAAGGTAGGATAAGGACTATGAAGAGAAATAAAAAAGTTGCTCAACAGCCCGTCGTCGAGGAGGTTGCTCCTGCTCCCGCAG
>JAZRBK010000375.1:0-1664 GCA_045635025.1 Candidatus Scatosoma sp. | reverse complement strand
CCTTTAATCTTCTTACGCTTGTCCACGTCGAGCGCTTTAAGCATACCGTAGATACCCTCGAAGTCCTCCGCAGCTATGCGGTAGTTGTGCGCGATATCCAAAGGATATTTGCGCACGAGACGGTTAATTTTGAAAAGATTTCTAAACGAACCGCCCACGCCAATCATTTGCGTTTCGGGGTCGATTTCTTTCAGCCAAGGCAATTTTTTAAGTTGTTCGGTAAAGAACTCCTCGATATGCGCCGCCGCGTCTTGGGGAGAGGTGTCGTTCACGAACAAATCGGTAAGGGTTACCGCGCCGAACGGCAACGATGCGTAATTGAGCAGATTTCTTCTGTTGTAGTAAATGATTTTCGTGCTCCCGCCGCCGATTTCCAAGATGAGCCCTTTGGGCACGTCCATCGAATTGATAACCCCGCGATACACGAGCATAGCCTCTTCTTCTTCCGAGAGCACGCGAATGGTGATATTGCACGAAACCTGAATCTCGTCCAAGAAGGAGCGTTGGTTTTTCGCCCGACGAACCGCCGCCGTTCCTACGGCGATAATGCGTTCTACGCCGTTTGCGTCGCAGAGCCGTTTGAACATTTTCAAAGTCTTAATCGTTTCCGCTATCCGTTGGGGTTTCAAGAAGCCGTCGCGGTCCATATCCTGTCCGAGCCGAACGCTTTCTTTGAGCTCGTCAATCACCATATAATGCCCGTCCGTGAACAATTCCGCGATGACGAGTCTTGCCGTATTAGAACCTAAGTCGATAATGCCAATTTTTTCCACAGTCTACCTCTGTATTTCTCTTGGGGTTTTTCCTTTGATTTTTGTGAAAAAGACACAAAATATCCCTATACCCGTAAAATTATTTTTCCCATAGTTTACCACACAAAACCCGTTTTGTAAATACCCTTTTTGAAAAAAATTGCGTTTTTTTGTATTTTTTTCATTTTCGATATTTTTCGCCCTTTCTTTTGTGCAAAATGTCCTATTTTTTCGGTAGCCCAAGTCCATTTTCGCGTAACACGCGATTACTGCGGAAACGTCGCGTAACGCGCCTATCTTATTCCCGTCTCTCTTTATCCTCCCGTTCGGTATGACATACCGCGCTCTCGGCATACCGTACTTTTGTCATACCGACCGAGCAGGGCATATCCCCGTTCTTATCTTTTCAATACTTTATTCCTTTCCCCTTTTTCCCTATTTCCTTTTTCCTATTTCCTATTACTTTTTAACGGGTGTTCCGCTCAACCGTTTTTCAGTCGTTCTCTTTTTGCAAGGCGTTATAAAACCCGAACAGCGAAAGCCCTATCAAAAACACTCCGAACGCTTTGGACAGGGTCTGCGAGGGGAGATACGCCGCTACCGCCGTACCGAGCACAGACAAAAGCAAAGCGGGTAAAATTATCCATAAAACCCCTTGGGTTTTTAATAGCCCGTTCTGCGCGTGCGTTTTAAGCGCACCCACGCTCATGGGCAGGAAAGCAAAAAGATTGGCGCATTGCGCGATTTTCTGTTCCACGCCCCCTACGAGCACCAAAAGCGGAATGGTAACCGTTCCTCCGCCCATTCCCATTCCCGCGGGAATCCCGCCGATAAACCCCAAAATCAAGTACAGATAAAACGACATACGCGCCCCCTTTTTCACTATTTTTCCTTTCCCCTTTTACCTCGCCG
>JAZRBK010000374.1:0-23053 GCA_045635025.1 Candidatus Scatosoma sp. | reverse complement strand
CAGAGAAAAGCATTATTAAGAAATCAGGTAACTGCATTGTTGAACAATGGTAAAATCGTTACCACTGAAGCAAAAGCGAAAGAAGTTGCGGACGCGTTTGCGGCGGACGTACAAGAGGCGGGCGGCTTGGATAAATACGTATACGGCTCGGGCGATGCGAAATTGCAAACGACGACGGATTATCTTTCCGCACTTTGCTATATGAAAGCGAACGTTGCCGATTGGAAAGTGCCTCTTGCAAAAGAGTTTATCCGCTTCTGCAATACGGATGAATCGCTTTCTGAGTTCACGACGATTACGAGTACGCTTAAAGCGCTTGACTACAACGTAAAAGACACTTCTAAGCTTACCAATTACGCGAAAAATCTTGTTGCACTTAAACAAGTTAGCGATATCGTATATCCTTATGCAAATAGTAATTTATTCGTAAACAACCAATCAAGTTTCAGCGAAATGGGACTTTGGTTTTCGAGATTTAGCGATTACGATTATTGGGCACCTGCACAATCTATGCACAGCAAAGGAATAACGGCGGCAGAGTACTTCACGAATATGGAAGTGTATTATAAAGCAACGTGGAATAGTATGCTCCGTTAACGTTGTGGGTTTTTAACAAAAGGCTCTGTCACAACCTCGATTGATTTTTGGTGGAAAAACGTACACACGCAATCAATCGTTTGTTGTGTCATCGCCTAACAAAAAAAGAACGGGTTGCGCCGTAAAATCGGTTTGCGGCGTAGCCCAAGAAATGAATTCGTTTGTTGGAGGTTTTTATGACGAACGTTATGCCTAAAAAGAAGAAAACGAAATTGCAAAAGCAAGATTTGATTTTCTATATTTTAATGATGGCTTGGCCTGTGGCACAGTTTGCAGTTTTTTATATGGTAGTTAATTTCGGTAGCTTTTTATTGCCGTTTCAAAAGATAACGGTAACGGGCGGTACGGAATGGTGGAATATGGAGGCGATGGAGCAAGCTTTGACGCTTACGTTCAAAGACGAGCTTTTTTCAAAGATGCGTTTGATGTCGCTTGCAGTATACGGATACGGTATTTTTATCAATATGCCGCTTGCCGTATTCCTTTCCTATTACATTTATAAAAAATTACCTGTGGCGGGCTTTTTCCGCGTACTTTTGTATATGCCCTCGATTATTTCGGCGGTTGTTATGGCGGTAATGTTCCATAAGTTTTCGGGTATTGCTATTCCTGCGTACGTGGAAGCGTTTTTCGGCGTAAAAATCAAAGACCTTTTCAGTAGCGCGCTTTCTACGATAATAACGCTACTTGCCTATGGAACGATTGTTGGTTGTGGTGCGAATATGCTACTGTATTCAGATTCGATGAGCGGTATTGATACGGAGTTGATAGAGGCGGCGCACTTAGACGGTGCAGTAGGTATCCGAGAGTTTTGGCATATTACCTTACCGGGGATTTATCCCTTGCTTTCCACGTTCATTATCACGGGTATTATCGGTATCTTTACCGCCGACCCGCACTTGTTCGCCTTCTTTGGCCCGGACGTACCGTATCCTGAAATCCGTACGTACGGGTATTGGATTTACGTGGAAACCCAAAAGCAACAACAAACGTTATATCCGTTAATTTCGGCACTCGGTTTGATTTTGACGTTATTTGCAGTTCCCTTGACACTTATCGTGCGTTGGGCATTGGAAAAGTTTGGACCGAGCGACGATTGAGGAGGTAGAGAATATGGCACAAACGAAAACGAAAAAACTCCGTGCTTCTAATAAGGAACGGATTACGCCGTTAACCGCGGTGATTTTATTCCTGCTAATCTTAATTAGTGTAATTTTGCTTTGGATGATATTTTGGTCGGTACTCACCTCTTTGAAATACGATTGGGATTATTCGGGGTTGTTTGGGGAAAGAAATGTTATCGGCTTACCGCAAGAGCTCGCTTGGAACTTTGGACGGGTAATCAATTATTTGTACGTGGAAATCATGACGGACACGGGTGCGGCATACGTTGGCGTACCGATGATGACGCTCAACTCGATTTTGTACTCGGTGGGAAACACGGTTGCGAATACGATGGTACCTTGTTTGGCGGCGTATATGTGTGCGAGATTTAGATATAAGTTCTCCGCAATCGTACATACAACGGTTATCGTAACGATGGTTATTCCCGTCGTCGGCACGCTTCCTATGCAAATCAAAGTCGCCGAGTTTTTTGGACTCTTCGACAGTATCATAGGCTGCTGGATTATGAGTGCGAACGCACTCGGTATGTATTTCCTCGTCTTTTACGCTACGTTTAGGGCATTGCCTATGGCGTATACGGAAGCGGCGAGAATTGACGGCGCGGGCAATTTGTCTATTTTAATTAAAATCATTTTGCCGATGATGCGGAATACGATTATGACGATAATGCTTATTAAGTTTATCGGTTATTGGAACGAATATGCAGGCATTTTGATTTGGTTGCCGTCGCACCCGACGCTTGCAGTCGGCGTGTTTGAGGTTACCCATTCGAGCTCGAACGATTTACAAGACCTTCCTACGCAAATGGCGGCGGCGGTGTTGTTGATGATTCCCACGGCGGTGTTGTTCTTGACGTTCCACAAAAAGCTTATCGGCAATTTGAAGATGGGCGGATTAAAAGGCTAAAATAAAGGAGAAGTTATGAAGATAAAGAAACTGAAATGGATACTCTTTTCGGGGATTTTTGCTATCGTAGCCGCGGTTTCCGCATTGACGGTTGGAAAAATATTCGGCAACGCCGAACCGAGTTGGAGTGAAAACACGCTTGAAGCGGAATACGTTTACGGGCAAGAACTCGAAATCCCCAAGCGTACCCTTACGGACGGAGATAATGAATACGAGGCAACCGTGGTGGTGGAAAAACCCGACCAAACGGCAACGAGGCTTACGAAAGTTACGCTCGACCAATTTGGTACGTACGTCGTGCGCTATACGGCAAACGGGCAAACGGTAGAGGAAAGCTTCCTTGTGCGCAACTTGGCGTATGCGTTCAGCGGGGGGAACTCTTCCGCACAGTATGGTTACGACTCCCGTGCAACAGAAGCGGATAGCGGTTTGATGGTACGCCTTGCGGCGGGGGAAACGATGAACGTCAATACGGTCGTTTCCGTTGAGGAAATGACGAAAGATAATTCCCTTGTGGAAGTATATATCAATCCCGATACAACTTCGGTTATCGACTTTACCGAATTGTATTTGACGATAAGCGACGCGATTGACCCGTCCATTTCTTTCGACATAAAGGCAAAGTATTCAAAGAATACTGCGGTTTCGTACCATACATACGTGCACGCAGGTGTGGGTGGCAAATACGCTTATTATAATGCTAACGGTGTAATTCAAAAAAATAAGGAAAACGATTTTCCTTTCGGTTATCCGTTCGGCGGTATTTCCTTTAACGCCTGCTCCCCAGGGTATAATTGGGTAAACGGAACGTATGACGGCTCGACAGGACCGGAGGTTGTCGGTGGTAAAAACTCCTTCCGCTTTGCTTTTGATAATAACACGAAAGAGCTTTACGCGAATGAAATTGTCGTTTGCGATTTGGACGATATTGCATTCTTTGATATACCCTTTGAGGGCTTTCCGAGCGGTTACGCAACCCTTTCCATTTCGGCGGGGGGTATCGTCGGCTCTTCTGCGAACTTTGTGCTTCAAAAATGGGGTAGCGCAGACCTTACGGACGAAATCCTTGTGGATAACGTAGCGCCCGAGATTGTTTTGGATACGGAATATGCGGAAGCTCCGAATGGTTTGGTGGGGCAATATTACCCCATTCCGACGGCAAGCGCAACGGATATTTATAGTGGGAAATGCAAGGTTTCCACGAACGTTTATTATAACTACGGAACGGAAAAACCCGTAATGGCAGAAATCAAAAACGGAGCGTTCCTTGCGGAAAAAGAGGGGTTGTATATCATTGAATATACGGCAATCGACGCTTCGCAAAATCAAGCTGTTTACGCATATCCCGTCTACGTGGAAAAATCCTTGGACGAAATCGTAGTTTCGATTGCTACGCCTGAAACGACGGCAAGCGTGCTCGGCGCGTGGGTGAATATTCCTACGGCGAGCGCGGTTGGCGGAAGCGGAAATAAAACGATTTCGGTGGTAGTAAAAGCTCCCGACGGCACGGAAACGGTAATTCAAAACGGCTTCCGTCCCGAACAGGTTGGCGAGTACACGGTTACGTATACGGCTACCGATTATATTGGGCAAAAGGAAAGCGATAGCTATAAAGTCGTAGTGGAAAGAGGGGATAAACCCGTATTTGTGAGCGAACCCGTTTTCCCCGATTATTACATTTCCGGCAAGACGTATACCCTTCCCGAGGTCGAGGTGCGCGATTATACGAGTGGCAAGATGACGCTCGTTACGGCTACGGCAGACGTTGAGGGTGCTTACGAAGAGCTTTGGGATAGAGAATTAAAGCAAACCATTTATAGCCCGCTCGATACGTTTAGCGTAACGATGGGGGAAACGTTTACACCGATTGTCAAAGAGAATTATGAAAAAGTCCGCATTACGTATAAAGCGGGCACGGTAGCTTACGGAACGGTAGAAATCCCCGTGGTTAGGACGATGGTGGAAGAAGAGTGCGATGACGGAAAAGGCGGTACGTTTGTGGAAAGCGTACTTGACCAAACGCGTTATTTCGTAACGAACGGCGTTGCTTTGGAAAAAATGCAAGATAACATCACCGTTACGGCAACGGAAGAGAACGGCTCTTGGAAGTTTATAAATCCCGTATACGCGAACGATTTCGCGTTGAATCTTGTTGCGGATGCGACGGCTTCGGAATACGACGGGTGGAGAATAACCTTGACGGACTCTAAGGATAAATCCGTTTCTCTCACGTTTGACGTGTTAAAAGACGGGGCAAGAAGTATTCTTTCTTACAATGGAAAAACGTACGCAATGCTCGTCGGATTTGATTCTACTTCGACGTCCAACCTGTTCAAAATGGGGCATAAGGACGGAAAACTGTTTATTGGAAGCTTCACTTTGCAGACGACGGATTTTGAAAGATTTACCTCCAAATGCGTTTACGTAGAGGTTTCCTTTATCAATGCAAAAACGTTTGCGGCGTATAAGCTTCAACAACTCAATGGGCAAACGTTCAACGAGTTGCAACTTGACGCGATTTTGCCTAAGATTTACGTGAACGGGGATTACGGCGGGAATTATACGATTGGTACGACGGTTAGCTTGCCTACGGCAGAGGCGTACGACGTACTTGACCCGAATCTTAGCTTTTCCTTGACGGTAAACGCCCCCGACGGAACGGTGGTTTCCGACGTGAACGGCGTATCTCTTCGCGACGTTGACCCCGCTATGGTATATACGTTTACCTTTAAGCAATACGGGCAATATTCCGTAACGTATACGGCACAGGATTCCACGTATAATACGGCTACATTCTCTTACGCGTTTAATATCGTAGAGGATATTGCGCCTGAAATTGTACTTACGAGTAGCTACGTCACGACGGCGAAAGTGGGAGATACGGTAGTAATGCCGTCTTTCGAGGTTTCGGATAATTTCAGCGAAGCGGTATTGAAATATCCCGACGGCGACCCCGTAGTTTCGGGCACGTATAAACCGTCGGAAGCGGAGTTATTCGTAGTGCGCTCGGTAAGTGCTCCCAACGGAAGAGTTTACTATTTCTGGGGCAAGAGCAATTCTATCAAGGTGGAGAGTGCAGGCACGTATACGTTCCGTATTCAAGCTTGTGATAAGGCGGGCAACGTGGCTACGTTCGTTTATACGGTGGAAGTAAAGCCGTAAGGAGAAGATATATGAAGAAAATGAAAATAATGAAAAAGCTTTTAATACTTGGCTTTGCGGGCATACTTGGATTTAGCGCGGTTGCCTGTGGGGGCGAGAGTAACGACGATAACGGTGGTGCGACGACTACTCCGCAAGGTACGGTAAGTGAGCGTTTGTCTACGCCGTATACGGGCGGTTTACATAAACATAACGTACAACCGACGAATAATCCTTTCGTGCTCAATGGAAAAAGTGATTATACCGTAATTTACGATTCTACTTCCGCGGAGGCGAGCCGTTGGGCAGGGTTTATCGTTGGGCAAGTGAAAGCGGCTACGGGAGTGAGCTTGGGAAGTAAAGCATACAACGAGAGTTTTAACGAGGCGTTTAGCTCGGATAAAAAATGGATTGTCGTAGGCGCACCCGAGCTTTTTGAAGAGGCAGGCTTACAAATGCCTACGGAAAAGTTAAAGCAAACGGGGTTCTGTATTAAAACGCAAGGCAATTCCGTGTTTATTGCGACGGCGCACAATATGGGCTATCAAGGCGGAGTGTTGACCTTCTTGCATTACACGATTGGCTATGCGTGCTATGGCGAGGATACGATTAAATACCATAAAGACGGCACGACGATGCCTATCTTCGACGTTGTGGATAATCCGGACGTGGAATACAGATACCGTATGGCGGCAGGTGGCAGAGAGCCGTCGACCTATATGGGCTTTATACCGAACGGTATGGACGATGTTTGGATATTGACGGACGGAATTAACGGACATAACTCTTATAAGTTCGTGCCGTTTGAACTCAAAGCTGAACACCCCGAATATTTCACGAAAAAGGCAGACAGTCAAGGCAATTTCGACCTTTGCTATTCGGCGGGTTGCTTGCCCGAGCATATGAGCGAGGACGGCTCTAATCCTCGTGGCGAGGGAAGTACGTATCAAGCGATGCAGGATTTGGCGTTTGGAAATGCAATTCGGTTTATCGATGAATCGAATACGTACGCTAAGAGTATAAAACTCGCGATTCAAGACGGACACTCCGTTTGCGATTGTGCTGCGTGTACGGTGATTTATGAAGAGTACGATACGCATTCGGCGGCGTATATTATGTTCTTGAATGATTTGGCGGATAGAATTGCCGAGTATTACGAGGGAAAACGAGAGGTTAAATTAGCTTTCCTCGCGTATAACGCGATGGATATTGCTCCCGTAAAAGAAGTAAACGGGCGCTGGGAACCGGTGGACGAACACGTAATGCTCAGCGAGAATCTCGAAGTGGACTACGCTCCTATTTCGATAGAGTACGCGGCGAGCATATACGACGAAGTGAACGAGGCAAGTCTTGAATATTTCGAGCAATGGGCGGCGATGATGAAAACGGGCGCAGGAATACACATTTGGATGTATCAAACGAACTTTTTTGAATATCTTTACCCTTATGGAACGTGGTCTACTATGCAAGAATATTATCGTTTTTGGGTAGAAAACGGGGCGATTTCGATGCTTGCACAGTCGCAACACAACCAAACGGGTACGTCTACGGCATTCCACAAGTTTAAGGATTACTTGGATTCGAAAATGCTTTGGAATATCAACGAGAATTACGCGGAGCTCAAAGACGAGTTCTTTACGAATTACTATGGCGCGGCAAAAGAGCCTATGCTTAACTTCTTCCACGAAGTAGAAGCGCACTTGACGTACTTAGAAACGGCGTATCCAAGCGAACTGGGGACTTGTTATGAGGATATTGCTAAGTCGGAATATTGGCCGTTACAGCTTTTGAATCGTTGGAACGGTTACGTAGAAGAAGCGTATAAGGCGATTGAAATATATAAAAATAGCGACCCCGAGCTTTATAAGGTATTGTATAATCACGTTTTGGCGGAAAGCATCTTCCCCCGCTATGCAATATTGACGTTACATTCGGGTATGTTCTCTGACGTAGCGTTCAAAACGATGACGACGTCTTTTAAGGCGGATTGCGCTACGCTTGGAATAACGAAATGGGGCGAGCCCGAGGCTAGACGTTTGTCGAATATATATTCGCAATGGGGCATTGCCTAAGGGAGGAAAAGTATGAAAAATAAAAAATGGCTCATCAGTTTTTTAACGACGGTTGCTTGCTTGACAGGGCTTTACGCTTGCGCGGGGGTTGAAGATAGTTCGTCGTCGCCCTCCGCTTCCGTGCCTCCCATCGTAGCGCCCGAAGTGGAAAAATTGCCGATTAGCGAAACGAAAGTAGACCTCGATTTATACGATAGAATCACGCTTAGCGTAGAGGGAGCGACCTCGACGCTTACGTGGAGTAGCTCGAATACGTCGGTGGCAACCGTTTCCCAAAACGGCGAAGTAGAAGCAATAAGTGTGGGTACGGCAGTTATTACCGTAACCGACGGCGAATTGAGTGCTACTTGTGAAGTGAATGTTTATAATTCCAATTCCGCACCCGTTTTGACGGTAGACAGAAGCGAAATCACGGTGGGCAAAGGTTCGGATATTACGATAAACGCGAGCGTGCTTTGGAAAGGTAAGCCTTACGAGGGCGCTACGTATACTTGGGCTTTCGTGCAAGGTGCGGCGGAAAACGTGATTACGCTTACGACGGATACGGAGAATACGGCTACGGCGGTGGTAAGTGGTGTCGAATACGGAGAAACGCAACTTATCGTTTCCACGACGGTGTACAATCAAACGGTGTCGAAAATCGTTTCCGTGGCGTGTTTGAATGCGGACGTACGCTTTGATTGCGCTTTGAACGAGCATTTGCGCTTGGAAAACGGGAAATACGTGCTGGGGCTTGGATTGACGAACGTAGAAGAGCACGTTGCAAGCAAGACACCCGTCGTAAGTATTTACAATAAAGGTACACTTTTAGAGAGTGTTTCGCCGACGTGGAGTAGTTCGAATACTGCGGTGGCAACCGTAGGTGCGGACGGATATATTCAAGCGGTAGATTGCGGCGAAGCAGTTATCCGTGGCGAGTACGAGGGGAATGCGATTCAGATTTTCGTTACCGTATACCGCCCCGAGCTTAAAAAATCGTTGGCGGATTTGGGTACGTTCGATATGTCTAAGGACGATACGCTTACCTTAAAAACGAATACGGCGATTGACGGCGAGCTCGTCTTCTTAAAACTTGGCGATTACGTCGTAGAAAATGAAAGTGTTACCGTCGATTATCAAACGGGCGAAATCGTCCTTCCCAAAGCGGCGTTTGCTAAGACGTTTGGGGAAAAAGACGTTGTGGCGTACTTTGAAAATAAACAAGGCGATAAGGTGTTGAGCTCGACGACGGTTAGCTCGCACGTAGTCGTGGCTGCGAAAGTCGTTTATACGATAGAAGATTGGCTTGCTATGAGGGAGTACGTGCAAAATACGGATAGCACGGGGTATTTCGTGCAGGGCGCGGACCTTAATTTTGGCAAATCGGACACGTATAATTACTCGGATACCACCTATGCGGTGGGCGTTACCAAAGATAAACCGTTCAAGGGTACGTACGACGGGAATGGATATATAATTGAAAACGTTTGGATGGGGCATTATCAAAACGGTCTTTTCGGGTTTGTGGACGGCGCAACCATTCAAAACTTGACGGTGTTGAATGGTAAAAACGGTACGAGTGCGGCGTGTGCAAACGGTTTCGTGTTTAACGGAACGGCGTCGGCGGTTTCCAACGTATACGTGCATTTGCTTGAACAACGCGGGTATGTGTTTGCAGGGGCTACGAGCAATTATTCGAATACCTTTGTGAAAATCGACAAAGAAACACACCTCGAAAATGAAAACAAATTGACGATTCACAAATATCCCACCAATAGAACGGCATACGTGCAAGTCGGTGGCGATAATCATTGGGGCAACGGCGTGGATACGGGCAATTACACCTACTATGCAACCGAAGAAGCGGCGAAATCGTTTGATTTCAAGTCTTGGCTTGGCGATTTCTATTTGTTGTTGAACGGAGTAGTTTATCCGAAAGGCGCTATGAGGGCAACGCTTAGTGCACCTGCTTCGACGGCGGTAAATACCACGTTGGAAGTGGAAACGGGTAGCAATTGTATCTTGACGCTTGACGAAAACGCGCTTGCTTGGGGGCTTAAGATTAGCGAAAACGTCATTACGATTCCCAACGATAATAGCTTGTATGGAAAGAGCTTTACGATTACCGCAACGAATAAATACGACGATACTATGCAAAAGAGTGTCGTTGTAAAGATTATCGAGCAAAAAGTTATCAAAGCGGATTCTCTTGGCGACGTCGTGCTCAACGAGGGAACAACGGTGTCGATTGACGCAAAAGGAGCGATTGACGGCGAGCTTATTTCCGCAAAAATCGGAAACGTAACCCTCCTTACGGATAACGTAAGCGTGAATGCACAAGGGGTAATAACGCTTGAAAAATCCGACCTTATCGCAAATATTTGGGGCGAGCAAACGGTGGAGTTCGTATTCCATAAGACGGTAAACGGCAACTTGGTGCTCGTTACGACGGTTACAGCGGCGGGCGTGTTCGTTACCGACGTTTTGGAAACGACGAGCGATTTGAAGACCGCGTATAAATACGTGCGTGGCGACGGGACGGAAGTTCCTTGCTTAAACGGCGGCGGATATTTCATTCTCGGCAAAGATATTATATTTGAGGATGCGTCTAATGTCAACTTTATGAACGCTGAAAGTTGGGGCACGGCAGCCGTCAAGTTTAACGGTACGTTAGACGGACGTGGGCATAAGATTGACGGTATGTACGTACAAATCTACAACAACGGCTTGCTTGGTGCTTCGACGAGTGCTACGTTAAAGAATATTATCTTTACAAACGGTAGAACGACGAGAAACACGGATGGGGGTTCAAACGCGTTCTTGCTGAGCTCGTACGAGGTTAACGGTGTTGTTCCCACGCTTAAAAACGTCTACGTGCATATGGCATTGCAAAGCTGTGTTGTCGTAGGTAGAAACGGCGTAAATACGGACAACGTAATGTTCGTAATCGACGATTTGGGCGGCTACGAGTATAAGGTATACAATCAAGACGCGCACCTCTTAACGCTCGAAACGGTAAAAATCGGCGGTACGGCAAACGAACCCAAAGTTACGCGCTACGCAGATTTGTCTGAGGCAAAAGCGCACGATTATACGAAGTGGGATACCTCTTTCTGGCTTATCCACGAGGGGGTAGCCTACCCGAAGAGTTTTGCAAAAGCAGAGCTTAAAGGCGCTCCTACGCAAGCGTATACGGGCACGAGTTTCACGGTAGAAGCAAAGGATTGCAGACTTAGCTTGAATGCGGAAGCAATTGCAGCGGGTATTACGATACTAGACGGAGTGGTTACGCTTCCCGCGATGACGACACTTGAATCGTTCACGATTACGGCGACGAGCATATACGACAGCACCGTATTCACTTCCGTAACGGTTAAAATTGTAGTAAGGTCACAAGACCCTTGGATTCAAGACGAGTATGAGAACAAATAAACGAAAGAAGAAAAATGCCTCCCGTAAAGTCTTAATATTCGCTGTTTTGGCGAGTATGGCGGTATGTATGCTTGGAGCGTGCGAGATTGTAGGAGGGGAGGACAGTTCTTCTCCGTCCTCGTCCTCGCCGTCCACGTCCGTGCCCGCCACGAAAGACCCTTGGGTGGACGACGAGTATTAAGGACGGGGCAGGTATGAAAAGAAAACTATTTACGCTCTCTGTCTTTGCAATAGGGTTGTGTGGCTTGGCGCTCGGCGTGGCGCTTGGCAAACCGATAAAAAGCGCGAGCGCGCAAATCGTTCCTATGCAAGCAACCACGCAAGAAAGTGCGTTTGCGATGTTAGACGGGGCGAGTATGCGGTTAAACGCAGACGGGCACGACGGAATCCGTTACACGGCAAGTCTTGGCGAAAGCTTGGATGGTTATCCCCAAGACGCGACGTTTTACGTAATGATAATGCCGAAATCGACCTATACCTTTTATTGTAAGCGCGGTAGCGGGGATTTTTATCAGGATTTATACGACGCGTATTACGACGCAAAGAACAATCCTACGCCCTATATAGCGCGTACGAAATCCCTCCCGTTTGAAGCGGAAAATAGCGACGTGGAAAAGGACGGACGGTTGACGGCGGGCGAGTATTACGTGCAAGGTACACTTTCGAATATTCA
This sequence comes from Candidatus Scatosoma sp., assembly GCA_045635025.1. Classification (GTDB taxonomy): domain Bacteria; phylum Bacillota; class Clostridia; order Christensenellales; family Borkfalkiaceae; genus Scatosoma. Next base: position 11,128 of record JAZRBK010000374.1, on the reverse strand, counting down.
ATACGAAAACGTCAACAACGATTGGTTTGGGATTGCTTATTACGAGTATGCAAGCGATACGGGCGAAACGAAGCGCGAATACGCCGAGTTTACCGAGGACGGGAGCACGGAAAATATCGTTTCACTTGCCTCAGAAACGCTCAATAGCGGGCTTTACGGGCAGGAGAGCGAAGAGGAGCAAAAGCTCGAAAAATACGTCAATCGTGCAATCAATCAAAAGCGTGGTGTAGGCGAAAACGAAAAGGACAAAGACAATCTTTCTTTAATCAGCCTGCCGAGCGAGATTCTCATCGTCAATAAGGCGGACGCAACGCTTACGTTTGATAATCTTCCGACGAATCTACCCATTGAAATCGAATGGGCAACGGAAGCCAATCAAACGGTAGTAAAGAAAATTGAGAACGGCAAAATTATTTGTGGCGATTACGGCGAAACGACGGTGCGGGCAAAGGTACTTGGTAAGAGTTACCAATGTAAAATCAAGTGCCTTAAAACGCTTGACCTTGGCGACGTGCCCCTCAATTTAGAGGTAAACGACGGCAAAGTAACAACGGACAAAAGCCCCATAGTATTCGATTTGGGCGTAGAGTTCGAGGGCGTTGTAACCCAGATTAAAATCGGTGAAAAGACGTTGTCGTCTGCGGACTACGTGTTGGAAGAGGGCTTGTTAAAGATAGCCAAATCCAATCTTTGGGAGCTTTACGGGGAAAAGCGAATCGCGATTACCCTGCAACGCACGTACAACGGCGAGCTAGTGCAAGAGGAAACGCTAAGCGGTAGCGCGACGTTTATCACGTATCAAATCACGGCGCAAAATCACGTATATAAAATGCGCGACGCGGCGCACGTATTAAACGGTGGCGGACATTTCACGTTAAATGAAAATATTACAATGACGCAGTATTATTACGGCGAAAGGAACGATAAATACAACTATCGTAACGCGGACGTCGTAGGTACTACGGAAATCCCGTTTTCGGGTACGTTCGACGGGCGCGGGTATTATATCAAAAGCTTAGACGTGCAACGCTATAACGACGGATTGCTCGGTGTATGCAAGGGCGCAACGGTAAAAAACGTAGCGTTTTTAGACGGGCGAGATTGGGTAAACGAAGAAAACGAGCACCATTCGAACGGTTTCGTGTTTGCGTATAGCCAAGACGTAGCTCTTGAAAACGTTTACGTGGAAATGGCGGAACAAAACTATTTTGTATTCGACGGCTCGTTAAAATCCTGTAAAAACGTCCTCGTAGAGATAAAGGGCGGCACGAAATATTTGTGCGGAGCGATATACGACAGGGTTTGCGAAAAGACGAATACGTTCCAAATTGGCGGTAGCCAAGACAAACGACATAAAAACCCTACGGTGGAGCATTATGCAAGCCGTGAGTTTTGGAATGAAAACAAAAACAATTATAATTTTACCACTTGGGATACGTCCTTTTGGACGACGGACGACTACGGATTACCCATTCCCAAATCGGTGGCGGGCAAGTAACGGCGCGTAAGCGATTTGGAAAGACGTAGGGCTTTCGTATAAGGTGGCTACATCTTGTTGCTCCCCGTAAAAACGAGCGTTAGCGAGTAAAACGGAGTATATTTCAAGCCATCTTAGCGCACTACGGAAGCGAAAAACATCGTAAAAAAAGGAAAAGTGGATTCATAAAGGAGGTGGTTTCGTCAAAGAGGAAATTAGGGAAAAGCGAAGCCTAAAATGCGACAAACGGCATAACGGCGAGTGATATTATCTCGATAGCTTTGTTCTACAAACTAAGGATAGAGAGGTGGCGCAAGCCCGCAAAGCGTGTATGGGAATAATGAAAATAACCCCTGATACAAAACAAAGTCCTCTTTGAAAAGCTGAGGCGAGGAGAAGAAAAGCGAGTAGGTAAACAAGACCGTCCGCGCAAGCGGACAAGAACGATTAGGACAATAAAAAAAGGAAAAGGTGTTAAAAGATGATTAACAAAATCTATGAATCACCGACGATGGAAATCGTCAAGGCACAAATTGAGGATATTGTCCGCACATCCCCCGAACACATGGAAGGTGTGGCAGACCCTTGGTATGAAGACGGTTACTTTTTGGATTAAAGGAGGAAAGACAAAATGAAAAAACAATTCAAAGTAATTTTGGCTTGCGGTGTCCTCTCTATGGCGAGTGTAGCCGTTAGCACAGCTTTATTAAGCAACCCTACTTCCGCGAGCGCGACAACGGGCTTTGCAATGGAATACGGGGCAAGAATCCGTATCGGTGGCACGAACGATAGCCATAATGGTATTCGTTTCACGGCAGACCTTGGTACGGATTTAAGCGTGTACAATGCAGACGCGAAGTGGTACGTAATGGTTGTTCCCGCTTCGTACGTAGAGGGTATGGAAGGCGAGAATATCGACTATTACCAAGAGATTTACGACGATTTGTACAATGCGGAAACGAACGCAAACCCTTACATTGCAACGATGCAAGCAGAGCCGTATCAAGTCGAGGGTAACTATTACGTACAAGGCTCGCTCGTAAACATTAAATACGAGAATATCAACCGTGATTGGTTTGGTGTTGCGTATTACGAAGTAAACGGCGTGCGCACGTACGCGACGTTTAACGAGGGCGAAAACGTTCGTAACGTAGTCGAAATGGCTTCCGACTATATCAACCAAGGCAAGACGGAAAAGGAATATCAAGACTACGTAAAACAAGGCTTCAACCAAGCAAGTGGCAATGAAGAAAACGCGGAGGTTAGCTATAACGAGGTTATCGATAACCTTTCCCTCTCGGCGAGCACGCTTACCCTCAACGACCTTGCAAAAGGCGAACTTACGGTAGAAGGACTTCCTGAGGGAATGAAAGTGGACGTAGAATGGAGCGTAGATAGCGATAGCGATATTGCAACGGTAGTAAACGGCGTGGTAACTCCAACGGCTTACGGCGAAACGACTGTTACGGCGAAAGTACTTGGACAAACGCTTACCTGCACCCTTACGAGCGTGAAAACGACGTTTGATATGAACGCGTTTGAAATCGAAGTAAGCGCAGGCACGGCGCTCACGATGACGCAAACGATTGATGGGGATATTACCTCCGCAACGATTGGCGAAAAGGCAGTAGAAGCAAGCTATGCCGACGGCACGATTACGATTGCTAACGCACAATTTGCTTCCGTTTACGGCGAGCAAAACGTCGTAGTGAAAACGAACGCAGGCAAGACCTATCAAGCAAAAGGCTTGTTTATTACGGACGTAATCAATTCGACGACAGATTTGAAGAACGCTTATAAATACGTGCGTGGCGATGGTAGCTTAAACGGCGGCGGTTATTTCATTCTTGGCAAAGATATTATATTTGAGGATGCGTCTAATGTCAACTTTATGAACGCTGAAAGTTGGGGCACGGCAGACGTCAAGTTTAACGGTACGTTAGACGGACGTGGACATAAGATTGACGGTATGTACGTACAAATCTATAATAACGGCTTGCTTGGTTGTACGTCGAAAGCAACGTTAAAGAATATTGCATTCACCAACGGCAAAACGACGAGGAGTTCGGACGGCGGCTCAAACGCATTCCTGATGACCGAATATAATGAAACGGTTGGTATATCCTCTCTCGAAAACGTATACGTACATATGGCGGTTCAATCAACGCCTATCGTCGGACGTCATAGCGTAAAGACGGATAACGTAATGTTCGTAATTGATTCGACGGACGGATATAACTATAAGGCGTATAATCAAGATGCTTATTTGACGAGCGGCGAAACGGTGAAAATCGGTGGCAACGGAGCGGAAACAAAGGTGTCTTACTATGCAACTATTACAGAGGCGGCGGCATTTAATTTCAGCACTTGGGATACCTCGTTCTGGAACGTAAACGGAAAGGTTGCATATCCGAATAAGTTGACCGTACCCGAAGTAACGCTTACCGTAGACAAGCAAACGACGGACGTTAATACGACCGTGAACGCAATAACGGACAAGACGAGCGTTCTTTCCTTGAACAAGGAAGCTCTCGATGCGGGCATTACCCTTGTTGACGGCGTAGTTACCATTCCCAACGACGAGGCGCTTCTCGGTACGAGCTTTACCATAACGGCGACGAGCGTTTACGATTCTTCCAAGACGGTAGTTAAGCCGGTGTATATCGCTTCGATTACGAATACAAAGCTTTCGCTTGGTGATAAGGATATGACTACGACGACGGCGCTCACGGTAAGCGTTGGCGAAGTGCGTGGTGCTTTGGCTTCCGTAAAACTCGGCGACAAGGACGTTACGGCGAATGCAACGTATGCGGATGGCGTAGTTTCCATTCCCGTTGAACAAGCAACCGATTGGGGCGAAAAGACGGTGGAAGTTGTATTCAAGCAAATGAACGGCGGTACGCTTGCTTCGCAAACCACGATTACGGCGGACGTTGTTTTGGTTACGATGTATATTGGGCAGGAGAGCACGGATACGAGTATACCCGTAGCTACTTGGACTGCGCTTTATAATAAGGTACAAGAAATGCAAGGCTACGGATATTATAAGCAAACTTCCGATATCACCTTTAAAGGTATGGGTGGTTTTAACTTCCGTAATGCTAATACTGATACCAATAAGTATTTTGGTCTTGGTACGGATACGAATAAATTCAAAGGCACGTACGACGGTTGGGGTTATAAATTAAGCGGTGCTTGGGTAATGCGCTTTCAGCACGGTGTTTTCGGCAAAGTAGATGGGGCAACGATTAAAAACGTCGTGGCATTAGACTTGACGATTGGTAGTGATAATTCGAATGCAGATGCAGGACTTCTTTATGGGGCGGCTACTGTTAAAAACGTATACGTGGAAGTAAAGAGCGTTGTCGGGACAGGCAATAAAGTATTTGCTGGCTCTGCAAATAACTACACGAACGTACTTGTCGTGTATAATTGCACGACAGATGCAAGTACTGCTTCTAACTTGGATGCAAGCAATAAATTGCAAATCGTCCAAATTGGCGGTGCTTCCAACACGAAAGTTTCCTACTATGCGGATAAGACGGCGGCAGCGGCAGCGGAAGCGGCAGCGAAGCACAATTACTCTACGTGGGATACCTCGTTCTGGACGGTTGTAAACGGCGTGCCTACTCCTAAGTGTTTGGTTTCTTAATAACCAATCAACCTTGTCATATCCATTGAAATTATGACGAAAAATAACTGAAAAGTTCGACGGCGGAAGGGCGTGAAACATCGTCTTTCCGTTTCGTCGTACTTTTTTTATGACAAAAAATACGCCTTAAAAAAGAGAGAAATCTTTGCAAAACCCCCAATAAAATTGCTCCACGCCGTTGACTTTGAAGGGGGCTTGTGTTATAATAAAGATACCTAAAATTACGAGGTGGAAATTATGAAACAAACGGAAAAAAAGTATCAATGTTTACCCTTTTGGTCTTGGGACGATACACTTAAACCCGAGGAGCTCGTCAAACAAATCGAGTGGATGAATCGCAACGGCGTGGGTGGCTTTTTTATGCACGCACGCGGGGGGTTGAAAACGGAATATCTCGGCGAAGAATGGTTTCAAGCGATTAAGGCTTGCTCGGAAAAGGCGCAAGAGCTTGGTATGGAAGCCTATGCTTACGACGAAAACGGTTGGCCGAGCGGTTTCGTAGGCGGAAAGCTTCTTGACGATATGGAAAATCACGATAGATACTTGACGTTCACGTTGGGCGAATACGACGAAAAGGCGTACGTTGCTTATGATTTGACGGGGGAGAAACTCGTTAGAATCACGGGCAAAGAAAACGCTACGCAAAACTGTTTGAACGTGTATCAACACTACGCCGCTTCCACCGTGGATATTCTCAACGACGAGGTGGTGGATAAGTTTATCGCGCTCACGCATGAGGAATATAAAAAACGGGACACGTACGAGCTGAAAGGCTTTTTCACCGACGAGCCGCAATATTATCGTTGGGGGGAAGCGTATACGAAAATGCTCGCACCCTATTTCAAGGAAACGTACGGCGAGGATATTTTAGACGGGCTTGGACTTTTGTTTGTGGAAAAAGAGGGCTACCGTGCGTTCCGTTATAAGTATTGGAAAGCAATGCAAACGCTTATGGTAAACAACTTTGGGAAGAAGATTTACGATTGGTGTGAAGAAAACGGTTATAAACTCACGGGGCATTACGTTGAAGAGGGTTGGATTTGCGCGCAAATGATGTGTTGTGGCGGGATTATGCCCTTTTATGAATACGAACATATCCCTGGGATTGATTGGTTGAGTAGACGGATTGGAATTAGTGTAGCTATGCGACAAGTCGCTTCGGTTGCGGCTCAGCTTGGGAAAGAGCAAATTATGTCGGAAATGTACGGTTGTTGTGGTTGGGACGTTACGCCTAAGGAATTAAAAGCCATTGCCGAATGTCAATACGTTGGCGGTATCAATTTAATGTGCCAACACTTGCTCCCGTATAAGGAACACGGACAGAGAAAACGCGATTATCCCGCGCATTTCTCCCATTGGAATCCTTGGGTAAATAAGGGCTTTAAGGATTTTAACGACTATTTCTCGTTGCTTGGAAAAATGCTCGCGACGAGTAAGGAGTTCGTAAACGTAGGTTTCTTCCACCCCTTACGTAGCACCTATTTCAATTTCAAGAGGTGGTTCTCCGATAAAGAAAGATGGAACGTTGCGGATATTGACGTGCCGTTTTGCGACCTTACCGAGCGTATGACGAATATAAATATTCCGTTCCATTATCTCGACGAAACGTTGCTTGCAAAATACGCACGCGTGGAGGGAAAACGGCTTATCGTAGGGCTTTGCGCTTACGATTATATCGTATTCCCGAAATGTTACACAATGGATAAAACGACGGAAAAATTGCTCCGTGAATTCGTAAATGCGGGGGGCAGGGTCTTGTTGACGGACGAAAAGCCTACCTATTTAGAGGGCGAGCCTTTCGAATACGACTACTTAGAATCGAACGTTACTTGGGAAGAAATTATCAACGGGCAAGCGTATCAAGTGCTCGGTTGCGAGGGGGAAAATAAGGATTTCCGCACGACCTATCGCACGGACGCGGACGGGAAAACGTTTATTTACGCCGTCAACTTGGGCGAGGATGTCGACGTGGAAATCGTTGCGGACTGCAACGCGTTCTCCGCCTATGATATTTGGAATGACGAATATAAACTTTTGCCTAAAAAATTGCATTTTGAAAAGGGACAGTCGCGTATTTTGTATTTGACGGATGAAAAAGTTGCGCCCGTCGCGCTCGCGACGAAAAAGCCTTTGCAGCTTGGCAAAGAGTTTACGGTATGCGGAGACGTGGAAAATACGATTACGCTCGATTTCGTGCGCTATTCCACCGACGGCGTTTCGTACAGCGAACCGTTGCACCATATGGGCGTTTTCAACGAAATGCTTGAAAAACGTTATAAGGGTAAGCTGTATTTGAAATATGAATGTGATATAACCGTTCTGCCGACGAAATGTCAGTTCCTTGCAGAAGACACCAATTTGCGTAGCGTAACCGTCAATGGCAAATCGGTGGAGCGTTGCGGGTCGTCCCCGCTGGAAGAAGAGCTCTTCGCCTACGACGTGGCACGCGAGCTTAAACTCGGCAAAAACGAGTTCGTTGTCGAGATTGACTATTTCCAAAGCGAACAGGTTTATTACGCGCTCTTCGGCGAAAACGTAACCGAAACGTTGAAAAACTGTCTTGCTTACGACACCGATATCGAAGCGGCTTATCTCAAAGGCGATTTCGGCGTGTTCGGCACGTTCGAAAAAGGGCAGACGGCAAACGTCGTCATTGGGAAAGATTTCACGCTCGGCGCGCAAAAGAAAACGGTTTCTTCGCTTATCGAAGAAGGCTATCCGTTCTTCGTCGGCGATATTACCTTGAAACAAACGGTATGCGTGGACGATACCGACAGAGAACTTGTATTCGACGAGCGGTTCCACCTGTTAGAAGTCAAAGTGAACGGCGAGTATGCGGGCAAATTGATGTTCGATAATCGCTTGGACGTTTCAAGACTTTTGAAAAAGGGGGAAAACGAAATAGAAATCGTGCTCACCGTCGGCAATCGGAATTGGCTTGGTCCGTTCCATACGCAAGAGGAAGAGCCGTTTGGCGTTGGACCTTACTCTTTCGAGCGTTTGGGTACTTGGAAAGACGGAAAGAGTAGCATTTTACGGGAAACGTATTCGTTTGTGAAAACCATTTTGTAATCGTGTAGTAAAGAATAGGAAATAATCCATATTCAATAATCTTTATGAAACAATCCGCCCCCGCGTTTGTTAAACGCGGGGGCGACGTTTTGTAGCATTTAGCGGAAAACAACCGCCACTTGAAGTGGTGGAATAAAAATGCTTTATCAAAAGCAAACCTCCTGTGTTATAATAAAGTGGGTTTGCCGACTACAATAAAAAACACAGGGGTATTCGTAAATGACTGACATATATAGTTTATCCCATACAAAATGGGATTGCAAATATCATATCGTATTTAGTCCAAAATATCGTAGGCAAGAAATATACGGAAAGATAAAAGAGAATATTGGGAAGATACTTCGTAAATTGTGCGAATCGAAAGGAGTAGAAATCATAGAGGCGGAAGCTTGTCTAGACCATATACATATGTTGGTGGCGATACCGCCCCATCTGCGCGTAGCACAATTTATGGGATATCTCAAAGGCAAAAGTTCGCTAATGATTCCTTTTCCCGTTTTAGGCTGCATATTCTTTCCCGCAAGGCTTGTTTTCGGAACGTATTTGCGCGTTTTTGTTACCGTATCCTTTCACAATCTTTCTGCGGGGGGAATATAGTGAGTAGTAAGGCGAGGTAGCTCTTGATATCTTTGCCATTCTAACGAAATACGGAGTAAGAAGAATGTGGAATATATGGATAACGGTTGCGGGTATCGCATTCGTCTTTTTAATGACCACGCTTGGAGCGGCGGTCGTATTCTTTTTTAAGGGGGAAATCTCAAAGCGGTTACACACGTTTTTTCTCGGCTTAGCGTCAGGGGTTATGATAGCGGCGGCGATATGGTCGCTTTTATTGCCTGCGCTCGCGCAAGCTGACACGCTTTGGGGCTTTTTTGCGTTCTTTCCCGTCGGGACGGGGATTTTATTCGGCGGTGCGTTTTTGATACTGTTAGACTCGGTTACGCCCAAATGGAAAGAAAAGCATTTTGGCGGCGAAGAGGCGGGGGATAAGTCGGCGCGGTTATTTTTTGCCGTTACCTTGCACAATATTCCCGAGGGCTTAGCCGTGGGGTTTGCGTTCGGGGCGGCGAGTGTCATTGGCACGACGGCGGCGTTCCTGTCGGCGCTGGGGCTTGCTATTGGGATAGGTGTGCAGAACTTCCCCGAGGGGGCGGCGATATCCTTGCCGTTGAAATCGGTATTACGGAGCAACAGAAAAGCATTCTTTTGGGGCGCGATTAGCGGCGTAGCAGAACCGATTTTTGCCGTAACGGGTTATTTTCTCGCGGCGTATTTACTCGCTTGGCAGCCATGGTTTTTATCGTTTGCGGCGGGGGCTATGTTATTCGTAGCGGCGGAGGATTTAATTCCCGATGCGAAATCGGCGGCTTGTCCGTACCTTGGCGCACTTGGGGTGCTGATAGGTTTTGTCGGAATGATGGTACTTGACGTAGCGTTAGCCTGACAGGGAGCAACCTTGTCAAGCAGAGCTAAAAACGGGGTTGCTAAAAAACTCAAAAAAGCGTTTGAGAACAACAAAAAACGAAAAACAAGCCAAGATATTAGCGTGCCATACAAAAATGCAAAATAATTGCTATATTATGCGGGGAAATGGAATATTTATTCGCTCATTTGATTGACAGGAGCACGGGTTTTGTGCGATAATATAATATAGAGAAATATATTTTTATCAAAGGAGAAAGAATATGATAGATATGTCCTTAATTCAAGCGGCTGACCCCGAAGTCTATGCGGCGATGAACGACGAGCTTTGCCGTCAACGTGAAAACATCGAGCTGATTGCGAGTGAGAACCTCGTTTCTCCCGCAGTGCTTGCGGCGATGGGTTCCCACCTTACGAACAAGTATGCGGAGGGGCTTCCTGCGAAGCGTTATTACGGCGGTTGTCAATACGTAGACGTAGTGGAAAACCTCGCGAGAGAGCGTTTGAAAGCACTTTTCGGTTGCGACCATTGTAACGTTCAACCGCATAGCGGCGCACAAGCGAACTTTGCAGTATATTTTGCTATGCTCAAACCTGGTGATACGGTTATGGGTATGGATTTGTCGCACGGCGGACATCTTACGCACGGTTCGCCCGTGAACGTTTCGGGCAGCTATTTCAATTTCGTTTCGTACAGCGTATCCAAGGAAACGGAAATGCTTGATTATGACGAGATGGAAAAGGCAGCTATGGAATGTAAGCCCAAGCTCATTGTTTCGGGCGCGAGCGCATATCCCCGTGTATTGGATTTCAAGCGTATCCGCGAGATTTGCGATAAGGTCGGCGCGTATATGATGGTAGATATTGCCCACATCGCAGGGCTTGTGGTTGCGGGTGAGCACCCGTCGCCCGTGCCTTATGCAGATTTCGTTACGACGACTACGCATAAGACGTTAAGAGGTCCGCGCGGTGGCGTAATTATGTGCAAAGAGGCGTATGCGAAGCAAATTGATAAAGCGGTATTCCCCGGTACGCAAGGCGGTCCTTTAATGCACGTTATCGCAGCAAAGGCAGTTGCTCTTGGCGAAGCGCTTAAACCAGAGTTCGTTGAATATCAAAAACGCGTTGCCGAGCAGTTTACCCACAGACAAAGACATACAAAAAGCCGCGGAATCTATAAAAAGCATTACAAATTTTAAAGTTCTTTATTGATTGTTTTATGTTAATTAATTGCAGGTAATGTAAATAATAGTGCTCAATATGTGTCATAAATTAATTTAGATATCACGCATAAAGTTATAAAACAAAAGTGTTATCCTTATAGCAGTGTACTCATTTCAGTATCGCGCGTAGGGATAACACTTTTATTTATTTGATTCTTTGTTCATGTTTTTTCAACCTCAAGGCGGGTTAACCTTGCCAGGTTAAGATCTGCTTTATTAAATTTTATTACTCCTATATTCGCTTATGGATATACCCTTATGGTATTTAAAAAATTTGCAGAG